>CAKZQO010000324.1 GCA_937140905.1 uncultured Spirochaeta sp. | reverse complement strand
TTCTACCACATACTCCGAAGGGAAAAAGTCACGGGAAGTGTTCGCGTCTCCGGATGGGAAAGTTGAAAAAGAAGTAGTGTATCGCTACGATGAACGGGGAAGGCTCTTGGGACTTACGGAATACGCTTCGAATAAAGCCAAGATTAGTTCTCTTGCATATGAGTATCCCGCGGAATCTACGGTACCGAGTAGAGAAATCCATCTCGATGGAAGGGATAAACCTAAAAAGGTGGTAGCATTCGAATATGCTTATAGAGAGGAAAGTAGGGTCATCTATGAATAAAAAACTTTTAAACCTTGCTTGCGTGATCATATTTCTGGGATTCTCATCGCTTCTTACCTTGTGGGCGGGTGAAGCTGCCGAAATGTGGAAACGGCTCTATCAGCGGAGCACCAGCTTGGAACAGAAACTTGCCGTAATGCAAAATTTGATCGAACAGAACGATCCGAGTCTAGTGCCTACCTTGACTCAATCCCTTACTGAGCTAGTTGTAGGAAGCAAAAATCTCCGAACCTCCACAGAGAAAGAGAATTGGACTCAACTTTGTCGCTTGATCATTCGTGCTCTGGGAAACTACAAGGCAACGGAAGGGGCTATTGTAATTTTCCAATGCTTCGAGGAAGCGGAAGATCCCATACTGAAATCCGAAGCTCTCACCACTATGGGGAAGATACGGGCCACCGACTACACAGAGAGGATCTCTCTACTCCTCAGAGATTTGAACCTCAAACCCGAGGGGGATTCGGTAGCTCGGGAAATCATTGCGTACGGATGCATAAACGCTCTGGAAAAATTGAAAGGGAATATAGCCTATAAACAGGTCTTTCTTGCTTCTCAAGGTTGGTACTCCAAACGCGTCAAAGATCGCGCCATGGCTGCCTTACCTTTAATGAGCGATGATCCTACGGAGGTTCTTTCGGAACTTCTCAAGGAATTACCTCCCGATATGAAACTACAGGCATTACAAGCAGGTTTAACCTCCGCTGCTCCACAAGAAAAAAAGATCTCCCTAGTTGTTTTAGCCTTGGAGCAAGGACTTCTGGAACAAACGGTAGATGTCCGGCTTCAATCTCACTTGGGGACGCTTCGATCCACCGCCATCAACGCATTGATCAATCTGCAAAGCAAGTCCCCCGCCTCTATAGAACCTCTTAGAAAAGTAATAGAACGTAACTATGACGTAAACGAACGGTTGAATGCTGTACTTGCTTTGGGAATCATCGGAAACGATGATGCCACGAAAATTCTTAGTTCCTTTCTGGATCGACAGAATCAACGCCAACTCTCTGGTACGCAAGAAGCGGACAATCGTTTTACCATTGCGTTGATCCGTGCGCTAGGGATGACGAAGAATCCCCTCGCTCGTCCGGTTCTTCAGGCCGTAGAATACTCCAACTACACGCCCGCCATGGTAAAAATTTCAAAAGAAGCTCTTCAACAGATCGAGCAGAAGTGAATAAAGCATTTTGTCTAAGGTAACTTAACGAGGGTAGGACTCACGCGGCAATGCCCATCATCAAGCGGGCGTGTTTGATCCTTCCAAGACACTTCCTCCCTCTGCGGAAACAGGTTTAGGAGGGAGGGTTTCTTTTTTATTTGTAGTGGCAGGTGTTGAATCCTTGAACAATCCATACACGTAGGTCAAAATATGGACCTTGGTGGGAATACTTGGTTTTACTGCTTGCACATGTAGAATAGATTGTTTTTTTTGCTGGTTGAAAGTTACTCCCTTAACCGTTCCACACATCACCACCAATTCTCCATCCAGTTCAAATTGAACCTTCACGGGTAAACCTGCTTTCGCCTGTCCTCCCACAATCACCGCGAAACCATCCTCTGAAATATCCATCATCTTGCATCGATACCCGGGAGAACTTTCCGGAACTTCACTAGCCTGAGAAATGCTCTTTAAAGGATACAGACTAGCAGAACCGGAAAAGGGTGCACGAATGGACCCTCGCCGTTGATTTCGAATCAGATTGTCCGAATGGGCTATATGTAGAATTGGATATTTACGATCCAAATAATCTCCCAATACCTTCGACTCGAAATAGTATCCCGCATCCTCGGCTCGCCAGAAGTAAACCTGAATTTTTTGGCCTTCCCATGAAAAACCCGGGGGTAGAGCCTTGCCTTTGGGGTATGCGATGGCAAGGTATTTCCGCATATTTTCCACCACCTGTGATTCATACACACCGGCTCCAGGGAAGGGGATGCGAATCCGTTGCCCAGGCGGGATATTCCGGGTCGATCGGATCCCTACTCGGTACTTGGGCAGACTGAATTCAACCTGCTTGCGAAAATCGAATAACTTATTCAGGAAATCCAGCGCTTTTGGATTCTGCATTTGGTTGCGGGATCGAAACCGAATAATGGTGCCTCGAATACAGCGATCTAGCACCCGTTCTGACCAGAACAGAGATGCAGGATCCTTTAGTTTGTTGTCTACCGCAACATGCCGAAGTAAATTGATCTCCCGTATTCGAAACCCTGATTCTTTTCCACGAACGTAGAACTCCAGCCAGGGAAAGCCAAACCCACCGCCTCGTAGAACGAAAAATACAAACAGGCCCCCCAATATCAACAATGTGATCAGGACAATGCTCATTTCCCTAGTCCTTTTCCCCTGTCCTCATTTTCGGCAAATTCTTGTAGAATGAATACATGTTCGATAAAAAAATTGTAGTAGAAACCATAAGGCGCTGTAAAGAGCCCGCATTACTCTATGGTTTATTTTTCCTTCCTCCTCTTCTGCAATATCGCCTTCCCACTGGTTTAGAGTTCAATGATCCTCTATTTCTATTGATCAATACTTTTACGGCTCTCTTCCAAAGCCTATTAGTATGCTATTTGCTTTCTTCGATTGGGACTAGAGATCTGGCACAGTACGGCTTCACCTCTTTTCGGATTACTTTTTTCCTCTGGGGAATTGGAGGTTGGGTTATTCTATTGGTTATCGTAGGTTTGAGCATCTTCGTCCTTGCCATTATTTACGGTACAACATTGGATCGTTTGACCCCGCCGTTTCAGTGGCGGTTTTTCCGATATGACCTTTTTCCTCTCCTACTTCTTGCGCTTGGTGTAGGGGCCTTTTTCGAAGAACTCTTTTTTAGGGGGTATTTATTCCAAGAGTTGCGATCCATACCCATTCCTTCATTAGGTTCAGCTGTAATTACTACCTTTGCCTTCGCGCTAGGCCATGGATATCAGGGGAGATGGGGAATCTTTCTCGCCTTTGTCCTTGGAAGCGTACTTTTAGGATTACGAGTCATCACGAAATCCTTATGGGTCCCCACGATCACCCATTGGGCCTACAATCTATCTGTTCTTCTCCTTAGTTCTGTAGTGGATAGGATATCCTACTGACCTTGTATTTCTCTCTAATGCTCAGTATATTATGAATGGATAATATTATGAATAAAATATATATTTCATTTATTATTATTGGATTCTTCTTTGGAGGAATATTTCTATCCTGTGATTCAGGCCGCTCCACATCCCAAGGGCAGGGAAAAGGGCAACAAGCAAACTTGCCTCAAAAAATTTCACAAACAGAAACTCCACAAAGGGAGAAAGCTCCGCAAGGTAACCAATCCTCTTCCGGAGTCCCTTCCGCATCATCGGCCAACCCTCTAGTTCAGCCGACTCCGTCGGAGCTATTTCAACGAGCGGGATTGAGTTATATGGGTAACCGAGGAATATCGGCGCCTGATTTTTCAGTGAAAAGCCTAGAAGGAAAATCGTTGAAGCTTTCCGACTTTAGGGGGAAAGTAGTGTTCCTTAACTTCTGGGCAACCTGGTGCCCCCCTTGTCGAGCCGAAATGCCTTCCATTGAAACTCTCTACCAGCGATACAAAAACCAAGCCGTGCAGGTCCTGGCTGTGAGTGTTCAAGAAGAACCTTCGGTCGTTAAAGTTTTTCTATCTCAGAACTCTTTCACTTTTCCCATTGCCTTGGACCCCAATGGAGAGGTTGCTCAGTTGTATGGAATTCGTGGGATTCCCACTACTTTCATCATCGATCCGAAGGGTACTCTCCAAGGAGCACTGGTGGGAGGGAAAGATTGGGCTACTCCCGATGTGTATACCCTACTTGATAGCTTGATGAAATAGTAAACCATGGAAGGAATATCGGGCCTTTTGATCACACTCCTGGCAGGAGTAGTAAGCTTTGCTTCGCCCTGTGTGTTTCCATTGATTCCCTCTTTTCTTTCCTTCATCAGCGGTACTTCCCTGAAAGAAATGAGGGAAGGAGGGATTCAAGGAAATCGGATCGTTCTACGAACCTTATTCTTCATCGGAGGATTTTCCACTGTTTTCGTTCTGTTGGGGATCCTCATTTCCGGTTCCGTGGCCCTTTTAGGTGGCATCAATCGATCCATACAGCGTATCTCGGGCATCATCGTGATACTTTTAGGACTCAGTGTGCTCTACAATCGGATTCCTTTCCTCAATAGAGAATGGAGAATCCATCCTACCCAGAAGCCTACCAATCTATTTGGGAGTTACCTGGTAGGAATGGCTTTCGGAGCTGGTTGGAGCCCCTGCATTGGGCCCATGCTGGGGGGAATCCTTCTCTTGGCTTCTCAAGAAGGGAAACTGTTACAAGCCGCCCTACTCCTCACGATTTATTCCATCGGTCTAGGGTTACCCTTCTTAATTGCCTCCTTATTCGTAAAGCCTCTATTGGAAAGGATGAAGAAGTTTCAACGCTACCTTCCATACGCCCGGATTGGGAGTGGCTTATTGTTGATCGGTATAGGGTTATCCATCTATTTGGGAAGATTTCAGAGTTTTGCCCAGTGGATTCCTCAGCTTGGTGTTTCTTTAGCGCAATTCGTTAAAGAACACCCTCACCTCTCCTTCTACCTCCCCCTCATTCTAGTGCCTATTTTGGGTCTCATACCCACAGGTATCCTACTGCTCCGCAGGCGTTCACCCCTCCCGCCTTGGAATAGGGGGATTCTAATGGGTACTCTTATACTCACCCTTGCCCAAGGACTTGGCTGGATCGATCTACTGCATCTACTTAGTCGATGGTTACTTTTTCAGGGTTGGTAGGCGACTACCCCCCCAAGAGGATTCGATTTTTAATTTTATCGGCCGACGGCCGAAAAAACTCTTGCCAATCAATCTTCCCTCCTCTATAATGGGATCCATGAAAGATATCAAAGAATTATTGCCTCATCGGGAACCTTTCCTATATGTGGACAGGTTGGAAAAAGTAACGAAAGAAGAGATCGTAGGGTACCGTACGTACACAGACAAAGAGTATTTTTTCAAAGGACACTTCCCATCCTATCCCGTTGTTCCAGGGGTAATTCTAATAGAAACGATGGCCCAAACAGGGGGAGCGGGAATCAAAGCCTTGGACATTGTGGGGGATTCTCTATTTTTCCTCGCCACCGTGGAGAAGGCCAAATTTCGGAGACAGGTACGACCCAACGAAGAGGTTCGGTTCGTCATTACCAACCTTCGGGTAAGTCCAAAAATGATCCGCCAGAGTGGAAAAGCCTATGTGGGAGAAGAACTGGCAGCCGAGGCCGAGTGGTTATGCCTAGTGGGGGACAAACCTAAGGGGTAGTGAACAACGGTCGATTTGTTTGTAAGAGTTCCGAGAAAAATGAATTAAGGAGAAAAGAGTATGGTGGAGCATGAAACCCTGCCCAAACGGTACTTGAAAGTTGCGGAACGATATCCAGACATGCCAATTCTTTACTGTAAAAATACAGAAGGGTCCTTCGAAGCCGTAACCTACAGGGAATTATGGAAACGGATCAAAACGGTAGCGGCAGGATTAAAAGCCATCGGTATACAACGGGGCGAGCACATAGGGATGATGAGTGACAATCGTCCCGAATGGATCATTACGGATTTGGCCATTCTATGCCTGGGAGCAGCGGATGTACCCCGGGGTTCAGACTCCACCGCAGAAGAGATGGCCTACATCCTGAATCATGCCGATTGCCTTGTCACTATTGCAGAAAACCGTCAACAAGCGGAAAAGATCCTTTCGAAGAAGAGTTCCATTCCTCGACTGAACACTCTGATTTTATTCGATGAGACGGGGAAAGAAACCCTTTCGGAAACCCACAAGGAACTACGGTTTTTTACGTATCAGGAAATCTACCAAAAGGGAGAGAAAACTCTTCAGGAAGATCCCCTCTGTATCGACCGGGAAATCGAGAAGGGAGATACGGACGATCTAGTAACCATCATATACACCTCGGGAACCACAGGAGAACCAAAGGGAGTGATGCTCCACCACCGATCCTACATCTTTCAGCTAGAGGCGGTTCCTGCTCACCTGGATCTGCATCCTGGGGAAATTTTTATCAGTATCTTACCTATCTGGCATTCCTTCGAACGAGCGGTAGAGTACTACATTCTAGATAACGCAGCTTCCATTGCCTACTCCAAACCGATTGGAAAGATTCTTCTGGAAGACATGGAGAAGATTCGCCCTCATTGGATGGCGAGCGTTCCTAGAATCTGGGAAGGAGTACGAAGTTCCATCTACCGAAAGGTGAACTCGGAAAAAGGTATCAAAAAGGCCCTATTCCATTTCTTCGTAGGAGTAGGAGAACTCCATGGAGTTCTCTCCGACATGCTCTTGGACAGAATGCCCCAGTTTATCAGGAGAAGCAGAATCCTAGATATAGCCATCGCAATTCTTCCCTGGATCTTAATTTTTCCCTTCAAAATCCTGGGAGATATTCTTGTGTTCAAGACGATCAAAGCAAAATTGGGAGGAAGATTCATCGCCGGTGTTTCGGGAGGAGGAGCCCTACCCCCCTATGTGGATCGCTTCTTCCGAGCTGCGGGAATTCTCCTTCTGGAAGGGTATGGGTTAACCGAAGCAGGTCCTATCCTCTCCGTGAGAAAACAGAAACATCCGGTAATGGGAACCATCGGCCCCCTTCTTCCTGGAGTAGAGTACAAAGTGGTAGACGAGGCAGGAAACTCCCTCCCTCCCAACCACAAGGGGGTTTTGTTCGTGAAAAGCCCTCAGATCATGCTAGGGTACTATAAAAAACCAGAGGTGACTGCCCAGGTTCTGAAAGATGGCTGGTTGAACACGGGTGACTTGGCAATATTTACCCATAAAGGTGAGTGCAAGATCGTTGGCCGGGCAAAGGAAACCATCGTCCTACTGGGGGGAGAGAATATTGAACCCACCCCCATCGAGGAAACGTTGGTCCAATCCGAATACATCGATCAGGCCATGGTGGTAGGACAAGACAAGAAATTCCTAGCAGCGTTGATCGTTCCCAACATGGAGAAGTTGGAAGCCTTTGCCACAGAACGGGGTATCAGCTACTTGGCCAAGGAGGAACTTCTGGACAATCCGGCAATTCAGGAACAGATCCATGATGAAATACAGCGCCTCATCAATCCCAAGAACGGATTCAAGGTGTTCGAACGGATCTATCGGTTCAAACTCCTTTCAAAGCCTTTCGAAGTGGGCAAAGAACTTACCAATACTTTAAAGATTCGTCGGAACGTGGTGCAGGAATTATACAAGAAGGAGATCGAATCCCTCTTTCATTGATCTGAAAAAGAAGGCCCTAACATCCGAAGGAACTCATCTTCTGTGACGATCCGGATTCCAAGAGCTTTGGCTTTTTCCAGTTTGCTTCCCGGAGCCTCTCCGGCCAGAAGATGGGTTACCGCTCCGGTTACAGAACTAACCACCCTCCCCCCTCGTTTCTTCACTTCCTCCATGGCACGGTCCCGTGGCTTGAAACTTTTGAAGCTTCCTGTGACACACCAGGTTTGTCCTTCGAACACTTGGGGAAGATGTTCCTGGGTCCTTCGGTATTCGGTAGCAAACCCTAAAGACGATAGATCTCGTACCAATTCTCGGAGATCCGGATTGGAAAACTCTTCGATCAACCGTTCCGCTGTTTTGGGCCCTATCCCTGGTATGCGGAGTAAGGCATCGTGATCCTTCCGATCTGAAAGGGCAAACAACTTATCAAAAGAATCGTAGCCAGCATCTATTAATAACTCGGTTACTTTGGGTCCTAATTCTGGTATTCCTAGGGCGGGAAGCAATCGTTCGAATGGAGCTTTCTTGCTTTCCTCGATCCCTCTCTTCAAGAGTTCTATCTTTTTCTCACCGAATCCTGGGTACTGGTATACCTTTTCCCAGGGAATCCGATACAGATCCTGTATTCTCCGAACGAACCCTTCATTCCATAGGAACTCTATCGTTTCCTCCCCCAGATATTCGATATCCAGTCCATCCTTTCCCACAAAGAATTGCAACCTTCCCTTCAACTGAGCAGGACAGGACTTGTTGTTTGGACAGAAACTATGAGCTCCTCGGATTACCAACTTTGAGCCGCAAGAGGGGCAGGTTTCGGGGATCCTGTACAGGGGAGCCGTTTCATTTTTTTCCAGGACTCTCTCCACCGCAGGAATCACATCCCCTCTTCTACTAACTGCAACAAGATCCCCCTCGGATAGCTCCAGGTCGTCGATATAGTCCTGATTATGAAGGGTTACATTCTCGATCGTCGCTCCTCCCACTTCCACAGGCTCGATCCTGGCTACCGGCGTGATCCGCCCTGTTCGTCCCACTTGAATTTCAATTCGTTTCACTCGCGAGGCACCATAGGGAGCTTCGAATTTGTAGGCTATTGCCCAACGGGGATGATGCTCCGTGTATCCCAGAGCGTCCCGCAACCCCATCTCATTGACCTTGAACACTAGACCATCGATCTGATAGGGAAGCTCTTTTCGCTCTTGAGTAAAACGATCCACCAGCGTTTCAATGTTAGACAGTACAACTTCGGATGCGGGAATGAATACGGTTCTAGGATTCACCGGGAAACCCAACTCTTGTAGCCGTTGGGTGATGAGCCGATGCTCGGGAGGCGAGGGTTCAAAGAACCCATCGTACACAAAGATTCGCAACGGGATGGCTGCTGTCTCTCTACTTTTCTTTCTTCTGAGAGCTCCACCCACTAGATTCCTAGGATTCGCATACGGTGGATCCATCTGGGCGTTTAACGTTTCGAACTCGGCCACTGGGAGATAGATCTCTCCTCGAACAAAGAAAGGGGCTTCGAAATCCACCCGTAGGGGTACTTCCTTGATAGTTCGCACATTGGGGGTAACATCGTTCCCCACGTACCCATTTCCCCGAGTGACGGCTTGGTACAGGTATCCTTCCCGATAGTATAGAACAATCGAGACTCCATCGATCTTTTCCTCCAATACGAAGGAGAGAGATTGTCCAACCGCCTGGGAGGATTTTACCATCCATTCATACACCTCGTTCGGTGTATACGCTTTGTCCAGACTCAAAATAGGAACCGAATGGCGAACCTCGGGAAAATCGGCGTCTAGATCCGATCCGACCCTATGGGTAGGAGAGTCCGGCGTTTTCAATTCTGGGAAGCGTTTCTCCAATTCCACCAACTGGTCGAACAACCGATCATATTCACGGTCCGACACAGTGGGTCTACCCTCTAGATAATACTCTCGTTGGTATTGGAGAATCCTTTTCCGAAGTTCAGAAACAACCTTTCTGGCTTCTTCTATCGTCATCATTAGAACGTCATCATTAGAATGGCTAATCGATCTTCACGAAAAAAGTATCCTTTAATCCTAAAGCTCTAAAGGTGTGATAGAGAATTCCCCGTTCATCCGATTTCACAGGTCCTACCATGACCCGAAGACCCTTTTCCTCTTTTAGTACCACTAATGGATACTGCTGGTGAAATCGTTCCCATAATCCCTGAGCTGATTGGGGTCTGGAAAATCTTCCAAGTTGTAAGTAGTAGGATCCGCGCTGCAGATCTCCAATTTCCTTCACGGGAAATAGCGGGGTAGATTCTACACCAGTGACTTCGGCGGTCATCAAAGGGGACTGTTCTTCCTTGAGAGGTGCGGGCGGTTTGGGTCCTGCTGGCTCTAATGCGAGTTGAAGTTCCACCTGTGTCTCCCCTTCCTTTAATTCTTGTTTAGGTGCTTCCAATGGAAGTTCTTCCATCTTGGGGAGGTCTTCTTTCGACTCTGCTTTGACCGTTGGAGTAACAGGCGTTACAGGTGCTGTCTCAGCTACTGTAGGTGTGGGTTTCTTGACCTCGGGTTCAAGTACCAAGGATAACCCGGAAAAGGCGGATTTGTCTCTTTTCGCAACCGAAGCTTCCAAACCCGCATATGGATTCATGGAATCGGGCTCTTTCCATGGGGTTTCCATTTCTGGGGTAGATGATTTAGGGGTAGAAGAAGCCACAGGTGAAGAGGGTACAACTGGGGAAGTTGGAGCAGGCGGTGACGGTGGAGCGATGGGTGGGGACTGAATAACGGAGTCTACTGGAGCTGTGGGTGCTGGTACGGCACCCGGAACAGGAGCCTCGGATACTTCGGTCTTCGCGCTTGGGGAAATGCGAGCAGACGGATTGATGTCCGGATCCGGACTTAAGGGTAGTTCTGGCTTTACCAGGGAGGGGTCTATTCCTGGAGTCACTACCGGAGAGACTCGAACTCTGGCCAGATCGGACTTTCCGATTCCCAATTCAGCTGCCACCTGTTCAGAAACAACGAGAAACTGAGTAGGATTCGATACCCTGCCCGTGATGATAATCCGTGCCTTTTTCCCATTGGAGAGATTTTCCACATCCACGATGGAATTACGTTCAAAACTGTTGGATGCTCCATACAATCCCGAAGGCGGGAACTCTCCATAACGGGCAACGGTTGCTGTTCCTTCCCAAATGCGCTGGGCGAACCCTATCCCCCACACAAGGAAGAGCAACCCGAGCATCCATCCGATCCTCTTTATCATAGTGGTAACTCCTTCCTTAGATTTTCGACCACTCATCGGTACCCCTTGACTGCTCGTTGAGCAGCTTCCTTTCCCCAGCGATCTGCATACTGTTCCCAAGCTTCCGAGTCCTCCTTGGGCAACTCTCTAGCTTCGATCGTGCCCTGCACCAGAATTTTTCTGTCCGATATTCGAAGCAGCCAGTAGTTGAGCGAAAAAGGTAGCACAGGATCTTTGGGAGAATCTTGCTTTGCCGAAACTTCTAAAGCCATTAAAAGGGTAGCACCTCCTTCCCGCCCTGCTTTGAAGTCCTCTAAGGGAGGGAATACCCCTGTACCCGTTCGAAAGGTCCCATTGAATACAATGAACCCTGCGTCGAAGAGTGCCTCCATCACACCGCCTTCAATAGCCGAAAGTATGGGCTGGTGGGATCCTTTCAGGCTTACCATCACTGTCTCGCCCGAGAGGGATGAGAGGAAAAATCCAAGGAATAGTAGAGAAACCAATCCTTTTTTGGATATCAGACCCTTCATAGTTACCATTGCTATCGGCAGAAAATCAAGTTTATTTATTTCCCTTGCATAGGTAAAGCACCTATGGTATGTATTGATACCACTTCCTATGTTATATTTTGCTATACAGGTCAAGACTCGGGAAGAGTCAAAATTCATTACTCTGACAAAGAACATGTACCCTAGACTCACGATCGACATCGTGTGTCCTAGAAGGAGTCTCACCATTCGAAGGGGAGGAAAAACCAAACAGGTTGAAGCTCCTCTATATCCAGGATACGTCTTTCTCCGATCTATTGCTTTGGATCCAGACCTATACTGGGCCATTAAAAAAGTCCCCGGCTTTTTTCGGTTCTTAAAGAGCAACACGAATATCCAGCCCTTAGAAGGAAAGGATTTGGAGCTGCTCCTTCATTTCCTGCATTATGGTGAAGTTATCCATAAGTCCCAGGCAATTTTTGACGAAAATAAGCGTGTAGTGATCCTCGAAGGTCCCTTGAAAGGCTTGGAAGGAAGGATCGTCAAAGTGGATCGAAGAAAGGGAAGAGTGAAAATCAAACTTGAACTTCAGGACGAGCTCTTCATGGTGGACCTTGGCGTAGAGTTCATCGGTGAGGCGAACCATGCAGAATCATGATCCCAAGAGTCGAATCTATATTATCGGCGCCGGATTTGCAGGTCAAACCATCGCGAGAGAGATAAAAGCTAAGGGTATTTTCGGTGAAGTGGTGGCTTTCCTGGACGACGATCCAGCGAAGATCGGCACTCGCATCGAGGACATCCCGGTGCTAGGGCCCATACGGGACGTGGTCCAGCTTCTTCGTCAAACTCCCGCGGATGAAGCCTTGATTGCCCTTCCAAACGCTTCGAGAGAGAAACTGAAAGAGATTTACGGCTTACTGAAGAAGGCAGGATTCACCAAAATCCGTATCCTGCCCGGGATCTCCCAGATACTGGAAGGAGACGCCCACCTGATCCTCACCCGACAAATTCATCCGGAAGATCTCTTGGCCCGAACACCTGTGACCATCAACCTGAGCAAGAGCCTCGAATACCTACGGGGAAAACGGGTGTTGATTACAGGGGCGGGCGGTAGTATTGGAAGCGAGTTGGCCCGCCAACTTCTATCGGGTGGGGCTGAACGGTTGTACCTATTTGGGCATGGGGAAAACAGCATCTATGAAATAGATCATGAACTAAGGATCCTACAAGAAGAAGGGGTCGGCGAGAAAGCTACTATCGTGCCCGTGATTGGGGATTTACAAGATAGAGACTATATGATGTTTATCCTTAAACGGCTTCGAGCAGAGGTAGTCTTTCATTGCGCCGCTTACAAGCATGTACCCATGATGGAAGCTAACCCTGTAGCGGCCATCAAAAACAACGTGTTCGGTACGAAAAACTTGGTGGATGCTGCCCTGGAAGCGGGAACCAAGAGGTTTGTCTTAATTTCTACCGATAAAACGGTGGAACCTATTTCAATCTATGGCGCTTCGAAGAAGATAGCCGAAGAAATTGTCCTTCAGGCGGATGGCAAATCCCGAGCATTTATGGTGGTTCGGTTTGGGAATGTGCTGGGCTCGCGGGGAAGCATCGTGCCCCTTTTCCGGAACCAGATTTTAAAGGGAGGACCTGTCACGATTACCCATCCCGAGGCGAGTCGATTCTTTATGACCATACCGGAAGCCGCGTCTCTCGTGCTAAATGCGGGAGGTGTGGGAGCCGGCGGGACTCTCTACGTTCTGGATATGGGTGAGCCCCTCTTGATCAAAGACCTAGCCGAGCAAATGATCCGCTTCTATGGCTATGAACCCGAGAAAGAAATTTCCATTGTTACCATTGGACTCAGAAAAGGAGAAAAACTGAAGGAATCCTTATGGGAGGCTACTGAATCGATCGAACCTACAGGATATCCAAAGATCAACCGGATCCTCCGAAATGGTCATGTCTTACAGAACCTTCCTCGACTACTGGAATCCTTGAAACCAATCTGTTTCCTCGATCCCGCCCATCCAGAACTGTACCGGAATCGTAGACGTTTAAGAGAAGTTCTTAAGAGCGCAATTCCTACATTGGAAATACCACCCGATGAACCAGAATATTGATTTCATTCCCTTTGCCCGACCCTCGTTAGGCCCAGAAGAGGAAGAGGCAGTCGTACAGGTCATCCGTAGTGGTTGGCTGACCACTGGAGGAGTCACCAAATCCTTTGAAGAAGAGTTCGCCCGCTTCTGTGGTTCTAAGTTTGCCCTGGCAGTGAACAGCGCTACAGCGGGGTTACATCTTGCCTTGGAGGCATTGGGGGTAGGTCCAGGTGATCAGGTCATTACCACCCCCTACACCTTTACCTCAACGGCAATGGTAGTGAAACATCTGGGAGCGGATCCGCTCTTCGTGGATATCGAAACAGAGTCATTCAACATTTCTGTAGAGAGGATCGAAGAAACCTTAGAAAGAGGATCCCCAACAAATCGGATCCGCGGGATTCTTCCCGTCCATGTGGCAGGGCACCCCTGCAGGATGGATCAGTTGGTGTCCCTGGCAAAGGAAAGAAGGTTGTTCATCCTGGAGGATGCAGCCCACGCATTCCCATCGAGAACTCCATGGGGATTCGTGGGGACCCTAGGCGACCTGGGGGTATATTCCTTCTATGCCACAAAAACGATCACCACGGGCGAAGGGGGCATGGTAGTGACCCATGATGAAGGTTTTGCAAAACGTATCTCCCTGATGCGCCTTCATGGGATCGACCGCGAGATCTGGAATCGATACACCTCTCCCACTGCATCCTGGCAATATTCAGTGGTAGAACCCGGTTTCAAGTACAACTTGACCGACCTCGCATCCGCCATTGGAAGGGTTCAGTTAAAGAAAGCGGATCAATTTTTGGAGAAACGCAAAGCTATAGCCCGGATGTATACGGAACATTTTCAAGATCGGGCATACCTCAAAGTCCCTCCCGAAACAGAAGGTCATGCGTGGCATTTGTATCTTCTTCGCATAGCACCTCACAAACTCCGTATTACAAGGGATGAGTTCATCGAAAAACTCCGAGAAAAGGGAATCGGCACCTCTGTACATTTCATTCCTCTTCATCTCCATCCCTACTGGAAACGCACCTATGGATTTAAACCGGAAGATTTTCCTGAATCCTTGAAGAAATTCCAAGAAGTAATCAGCCTTCCCATCTATCCCGCCTTGACGGAAATCCAGATCCAACGAATAATACAAGCGGTCCTTCAGATTGGGGATGCCCATTTCAAATTATAACGGATACTAGAACGATGGAAGATCTTACGGAGATTCGAAAAGTCTTACAAGGTAAGAGTATCTTCGTAGGAGACATCCTCGATCCAAAAGCGCTGTGGGTAAAAGTAAAACGGGCTACCATCCCTCATGGAAGAATTCAAGGCTTTATCTTCCCATCCCTCCCTCCTTCTGTGCGAATTATCCGAAGTAAAGACATCCCCGGGAAACGCACAATGACTTTTGGGCGGGTGGAGATTCCTCTATTGAATGAATCCGAGGTACAGTATATCGGAGAACCCATCATGCTCTTGGTGGGACCTGACCCCGAAGTATTGGAAAGGATCTCCGAACAAATCGTGGTTCTCTACGAAGAGCTTCCCGCTTCCGTTGACTTTCCTTCCGATGAAGAGGAACAGAAGAAAGCGATACTATTGGAGAAAACCATCCAAAGGGGGAATCCGGATATTGCCTTTGAAAAGGTGCATACTATTCTCGAGCGGGAATACACCACAGGGTTTCAAGAACATTACTACAGCGAACCTCATGGCGCGTATGTACATTGGGATAATGAAGCTACCACACTGGATATCCATACCGCTAGCAGATGGCCTTTCCATGTTCATCGGGTGGTTAAAGAATGCCTGGCCCTTCCCTGGGAATTAGTTTCAGTGTCCATTCCTGAGGATCCTGATACTTCCCTCGATGGGAAATTCTGGTACCCGTCTTTAGTTTCAGCTCATGCGGCCATTGCTGCATGGTTGACTCGTGCATCCATCAAATACCTGTACAGCCGAGAAGAAGATTTCCTTTTCACCCCCAAACGGGCGCCCTCGATTGTCCGGCTCAAAGGAGGGATTGATAAAGAAGGTAAAATAGAGGTGCTAGAAGCAGATCTCCAATTCAACATGGGCGCATACCCGGTCTTTGCCGAAGAACTCCTCGATAGAGCAATCTACGCGCTGGGAGCATTGTACGGTTGCCCCCATATTCGCATTCGGGGACGAGTATTCATCTCCCATCTACCTCCTGCGGGGGCATTTACCGGAATGGGAGGGAGTCAAAGTTTATTTGCCTTAGAAGTGTTTTCCGATGAGATCAGACAACTCTTAGGGAGTTCTCCTATCGAATGGAAG
The DNA here is from genome assembly GCA_937140905.1 of uncultured Spirochaeta sp. Taxonomy (GTDB): domain Bacteria; phylum Spirochaetota; class Spirochaetia; order DTKZ01; family DTKZ01; genus DTKZ01. Next base: position 3,201 of record CAKZQO010000324.1, on the reverse strand, counting down.
GCTCTCAATCTAGCCTCCAAACAGAGGCCGAGCCCCTGGATGGCAAATCGAAAACCCTTCACTCCTCCTGTCAATCTACTGTTTGCTGTTCAAAAAGCTTCGGATTTCGAGCGCAGACATGCAGCATTGGAACTGCTCCGTAAGCATCGAGAACAGAATCCTGAATCCTCAGAAGCGACTGAATATTGGGAAGGTATCGGTATAGCGCTCGGCGGACAAGGGGCGGGATTCTTCTTGGACCGGGAACATAGGGCAAAAGTGGAATTGCGGATTACGAAGGATAGAAGAGTGTTCATCCATACCTCTGCAGTTCCCGGAAGCTACGCTCTCAAATCGATATGGAAGAAAATTGCATCCCAGTCTTTAGGTGTCCCCCAATCAGATATCGTCGTCGAACCCATCAGAACAAATTACACCCAGGACGGTGGCCCTTCGATATTTTCAAGAAACATTACGTTGATAACCAAACTGATCGAGCAATGCTGTTCCCAGCTGAAAAAAAATCCTCCAGAGAACTTACCCGCGCAAGTGGTAAAAAGCCTGGACCCGCGATATGCTCGTTCATGGAATAGGGATGAGTTTCTAGGAAATCCCTTCACTGCTATCTCTTGGGCAGCCGCGGTAGTGGAGGTGAAGATAGATCCCCTGAGCCTGACTCCCAAAATCGAACATGTATGGATGAGTGTGGATGCCGGTCGAATCCTAGACGAGAAAGAAGCTCGAAGAACGATAGAATTGGGAATTGCCCAAGCCGTAGGGTGGACCCTTCTAGAACACGTGTTCTATGTAGAGGGGCGTATTCCGCACCCATTGTTTTGGAACTATAGGATCTGCTCACCCGTCGATCTTCCCACCCCTTATATCGAGTTCCTCCCTATAGACGACCACAGGAGTGTTAAAGGGTTGGGCGAATTAGCACTAGCCGTGATTCCGGCAGCCTTGGTAAATGCCCTCTCCCAAGCGTTGGGAAAGAGAATCCGAGCGATTCCCTACCGGGAAGGAGGATCGTGAATGGTGATCACTTTGGATTTGAATGGAAAAGAAGAAACACTCGATATAGATCCTTCCTTACGACTAATCCATCTCCTTCGGTATACCTTCGGACTACTGGGTACGAAGGAGGGTTGTCTTCATGGCCATTGTGGGTACTGCCAGGTGTTACTGAACGACCAAATGGTTCTCTCCTGTCTTACCCCTGCTTTTTACACTCATAAAGGAAAGGTCCTTACCATCGAAGGATTTCGAGGTACGCCAGAATACTACGATATAGAAAAAGGATTTCTCGAAGTGCAATACACTCCCTGTGGATCCTGTGCTTCCGCTCGAGTTCTTTTAACCCATGCAATCCTGCAAGAGACCCTCCATCCTACCGAACAGGCAATTCGTAAACGCTTCACTGCAATATTATGCCGCTGTACCGATCCCAGCAGATTGGTAGAGGCGGTGCAACGAACGGCTGCCATTCGGAGACATCGACAACATGCAGTATAATCTTACCGAACCTTCTATCTACATGCCCACATCCCTCGCAGAAGCTCTTGTATTGAAAGAACGGCATCCTACTGCTACGGTGTATGCAGGGGGAACGTATCTACTCTGGAACCAAGCTGGTAGACTCCTTAACCTCCCTGGATCGATTCTCTCATTACAGAACATAAAGGAATTAAATCGGTTGGGCAGAACGGAAACTCGATTGGATGTAGGCGCTATGGTATCTATCCAGCGAATCTTACGGGCTGGACCTAAAGTGCTTTCCCCCCTATTGGCTACGGCTCTCGAGGGTATTTGTCCTCCCAGCGTTGCTACCATGGCTACTCTTGGGGGAAATCTTAGCGTACCGGACCGTTGTATGGCATCCTTTCCTGTGATGCACGTTCTAGACGCTCGATGCGAGATCAGAAGCTCCAAAGGAACTCGTTGGGTTCCAGTCACAGGCTTACGTTCACCTACAGGTGAACTTCAGTTGGAACCCATAGAACTCATCACTAGAATCCAGATTCCCATGGAAGAATGGAATTTTCATATTCATCGCAGGATCGGCTCCTTTTCCTATGGGATCACAGCCGATTCCCTCATTCTGGTCATCGTAGGAAAAACATATCGAGGAATGCTAACCGAGTTTCGCTTCGCTTTGGGAAACTTTTCCTCCCATATCTATCGAAACCGGGATCTAGAAACTCTTCTTATAGGAGCTCGTCTACCCCTAGGAAAAAGCAAAGATCTAAAGGCATTCCTCTATGCGATTCAAGAGGACCTGAAAAATCAGAAGTTCCTTTCTTACCATGTCCAAATGGAACGGGTGCTCTATATCCTACAGTCAACCTTATCCAATCCCTTCCAGTATAGTGCATAGATCACTACCCCTTTTCAGCACACCCGATCCTTGGCAAAATCGGCCTTCCATAGTAAGATTCCCTCCGTGTCGGATTTTGTGCACCTTCACAACCATTCTGATTATAGCCTTTTAGATGGTGCTGCTTCCCTCGAACGCCTCATAGAAAAAGCCAAGTCCTTTCAAATGAACCATTTGGCCTTGACCGATCACGGGAACATGTTCGGGGTATTGAAGTTCTACCAGCTATGCAAGAAACACGGGATCAACCCTATCATCGGTAGCGAGTTCTACATGTCTCCAGGATCCCGGCATATTAAAACGGGAACCGAATCGGGAAACAAATACTATCATTTAGTGCTTCTGGCAATGAACGAGAAGGGGTACAAAAACCTGATGAAACTGAGTTCCCTCAGTTACATCGAGGGGTTTTATTACAAACCTCGGATCGATCAAGAGTTGCTGGAGCAGTACCATGAGGGACTGATCTGTACCAGCGCTTGTATCGCAGGGGAAATCCCATCATTGATCATTCAAGGGAACGAAGAAGAAGCTGCTCGTCGAGCAGGCTTTTTTCAAGAACTCTTTGGGAAAGGGAATTTCTATCTAGAGTTGCAAGATCATGGCATACCAGATCAACGAGTGGCCAACCGAGGGATTCTCACTATTGCAAAGCGACTAGATATCCCCACGATGGTAACTAACGATATTCACTACGTAGACCGAGAAGACGCTGTAGCACAAGATATCCTCGTCTGTATTGGAACAGGAAAGAAGAAATCGGAAATTAAACGTCTTCATTTCGAAGCCCAAGAGTTCTACATGAAATCTCCTTTGGAGATGGCCCAAATCTTTGCCGAAGTACCAGA
>CAKZQO010000323.1 GCA_937140905.1 uncultured Spirochaeta sp. | reverse complement strand
ATTCTCAATGTTCGGTTCTACCACTACGCCCTTTGAACCATTGGCCAGTTGCACGTATGTCCCGATTGGATAGAGGGAAACCACAAAGATCAGTGCTTTTAGTACGTTTTCATCGTATTGGGTGCCCTTCCCTCGGAGAAGATCCAAAAGGCTTGTGTGTCCATCTTTTCCCGCTCGATACGGCCGTTTGGAAACCAAAGCAGCGTAGGAACCTGCTACAGCTAGGATTCTCGCTGGAAGGGAGATCCGATCGCCGGATAATTGTCTGGGATACCCAGTTCCGTCCAGGTGCTCGTGGTGTTCCAGTACAGTGAGACACACGGAGACAGGGAAAGAGAAAGTTTTCAGGATCTTATAGCCAATGATTGGGTGTGCCGTGATGGCTCTCTTTTCTTCGGGTGTAAGGATGCGATTGGACATGTACAGTTGAGGAGGAAGGCGAATCATTCCAATTTCGTGGAGAAGAGCAGCGAGCCCTAATTCGATCAGTTTATGGGGGGGTAGCTTCATCTGCATTCCAATCGCTATGGAAAGGATAGCGGTCTTTGCCGTATGGATAACGATATAGTTTTTTTCTTGGGAAGATAGATCTGCCAGTCGAAGGATATAGTTCCTCTTCTCTTTTACCTGGACAATAAGTTCCTTTACCTTTTCCGTGATCCTCGGAATGGACAATTCATTTTTCGTAATGAAGTCCGTGAATATCCGTTCTATGAAATCCAATAATTCTTTGAAGAATTGTTGGGCTGTTTTGAACTGGTCTTGATCTTTGACATCGTCATCCAAGGAGATAGCTTCTGGCTGAACTGTGAGGGCGGGCAACACAGGAGCAGCGGTGGGCTGACCATCGGAGAACACGTACGAATATCCCCATGTGCGGAGACGCTTCAAGAGAGATTCCCGCACTGGTGTATCTTGGGAGAGGAGTATGTACTTATCGTCTAGATAGACTGGGGAGGAGAAATAGGCATTGGGAGAAATCGAAGAAATGAGTATCTTATTCATGAAGACTCCCGTTGACCCAAGGAACTCTTTCCATTACACTTCTATCCTAATTATTGGAGTTTTTACCGTGAAGTTTAAGACTATTTTCATCTTTTTCAATAGTATACTAATTTTTTCTTTCTTTTTCATCTTTTTCATGCCTTTTTTTATCATTGGTCGAGAATATGCTCTTCAGTTCTGGAGTCAGAACTGGTATATAGCCTTCCTCTTTCTTATCGTGGTTGGGGGGATGAACGGGTATTTCCTGAAAAACTGGAAACTTTTCTCTTTGATGGAAGAGGAAAACTGGAAGGGAATCCAGGCGTATCTGGAAGAAAAATTAGAGAAAGGAAAGCGAATCAGCGAACAGGAAGCAAGAATCTTGATGAATACCTACATGGTATTGGGTCAATCCGAAAAACTTATAGACCTTTCCAAGATTCTACAGACCTCCTCTCCTAGACTTTTCCGGAATCTAGCCGTTGAATTAGGAGTCCCGTATCTACTCCGGAGTGATCCTGAAGGGTTGGCTAACTATTACAAACCCCTTTACACAGAAAAACAAGTGAAACGGCAGAACTGGGCTCGATTCTCCTGGGCCTTAGCTCTTCTCTTTGCTCACCGATTTTCCGAGGCTCGAACAGAATTGGAGACCTTTCAGAATACTTCGGAAGAACCGATTCTGTTCCTCCTCGCTGTGTATCTTCTTTCCACTCTTAAGGGGGAGGATGCCGTAGCACAGGAAGCCTTGCGTGAGCAATGCGACTGGTTCCGATCCAAGTACTCTCCCAAGCAATGGGCTCGCTACGTAGACCGGCTCAAGGAGAACCTGATGGTTCTAGTGCTCTCTAAATTCATTCAGGATGCTAGCGCATGGATGTACAATAAGTCGGAGGTTACCCATGGAGGTTAGATTCTTCCGTAAGTCCGAAAAGCTAGAGAACGTTTGTTACGACATTCGCGGGCCTGTATTAGAGCAAGCGAAACGCATGGAGGAGGAGGGGTACACGATCCTCAAACTGAACATCGGTAATCCCGCACCGTTCGGATTCGATGCACCCGACGAGATCATTCACGATATCATCGTCAACCTGCACAATGCGCAGGGATACTCCGACAGTAAGGGCATCTTCCCCGCCCGAAAGGCCATCATGCAGTACTGCCAGCAGAAATGGATTCCCGGAGTGGGGGTAGACGACATCTATATAGGGAACGGAGTGAGCGAGCTAATCGTAATGGTCATGCAGGGGTTACTGAACAATGGGGATGAGGTTCTGATTCCTTCTCCCGATTATCCTCTTTGGACAGCGGCGGCAAACCTTGCGGGAGGGAAAGCGGTACACTATCGTTGCGACGAATCGCAGGATTGGATTCCCGACATCGAAGACATCCATGGGAAGATCACGCCGAACACGAAAGCCATTGTGGTGATCAACCCCAATAACCCCACGGGAAGTGTGTACCCTAGGGAAATTCTACAGAAGATCCATGATATTGCGGCCGAGCACCAATTGATCGTATTCGCAGATGAAATCTACGATAAGATCGTGTACGATGGGGTAGAACATGTTTCCATCGCTTCTTTGTCTTCCGACATCTTCTGCATAACCATGAACGGGTTATCCAAGGCGTATCGGGCTGCAGGGTTTAGGGCGGGATGGATGGTTCTAAGCGGTAACAAGGCAATTGCCAAAGACTATCGGGAGGGATTGGATATCCTCAGTAACATGCGGTTGTGCTCCAATGTGCCAGCCCAGTATGCGATTCAGACGGCTTTAGGAGGATACCAAAGCATCAATGACCTAATACTACCAGGGGGAAGGCTTCGGGAACAGCGGGACCTTTGCTATGAACTCCTCAATAGTATTCCGGGAATTTCCACTACAAAACCTAAAGGGGCCCTCTACTGTTTCCCCAAGATCGATGTAAAGAAGTACAATATTAAAAACGATCAACAGTTTATCCTCGATCTACTGTTGGAAAAGAAGATCTTGCTCGTCCAAGGTACAGGATTCAACTGGCCGGAGCCAGACCATTTCCGGTTGGTATTTCTCCCCAACAAGGATACCCTCCGGGAAGCTATAAATCGGCTTAGGGAGTTCCTCACTACTTATCGGCAGTTGTAGATATTGTATACGAGAACCACTTTTGAAAGAGGAAAACCTACTTTCCCGTAGCCTTTATTTCTTCTGCTCCTGCCCTGGAAAGTAGCAGGCCACCTGATGCTGTATCCCTTCCCCTTCCAAAGGCGGGAATGCCTCTAGACATTTGGCTTGTCTCCGGGGGCAGCGAGGGTAGAAGGTACAACCAGTGGGATAATGAATTAAACTGGGTACTTCACCGGAATCGTTCTTCACTAAGGGGTCTTTCCTGGCTTCTGTGTCGAGGGTCTTGATTAAAAGTTGGGTATAAGGATGTAGAGGGGTCCGATACAGTTCTTCCGAAGGTCCCATTTCCACGATTTTTCCCGTATACATTACGGCCATGGTATCGCTCATATAGAATACCACTGCCAGATTATGGGCAATGAACAGGTAGGTGATTCCCAGTTCCTTCTGTAGATCGATCAACAGGTTCAGAATCTGGGATTGGATGGAGACGTCGAGGGAGGAAACAGGTTCATCGCATACGATGAAAGAGGGGTTGGATGAAAGAGCCCGGGCGATACTGATCCGTTGCCGTTGTCCCCCCGAAAACTCATGGGGATACTTTTTCGAATCCGCAGGGGAGAGCCCCACGTGCTCTAGCAGTTCAGCCGCCTTACGTTCCAGTTCCCTTCGGGTAGAGTTCCCCCGGTACCGAAGCGGTTCCGTCACGATGTCTCGAACGAGCATCTTCGGATTCAAAGAATTGTAGGGATCTTGGAAGATGTACTGCATCCGGGAACGCACATGTTTCAACTCCTCTTCCGGTAGGGAGAATACATTTTCCACCTCTTCAAACTTGAACACTCCCGCGTCTGGTTCTATCACTCGAAGGAGAAGCCGCGCCGTGGTAGTTTTCCCGCACCCAGACTCCCCCACGATCCCGAGGGTCTGTCCTCGGGGAATCGAAAAGGAAACTCCGTTTACCGCATGAACCCGATCCTTGGCTCGAGCGAATAGTCCAGCTTTCAGGGGGTACTGTTTTACCAATCCAGTAACTTCAATGTGCATCGACATACAACCAACACCTTACCACATGGGATTCTTTTCCAAACAGTTCGGGTTCTTCCTTTCTGCAGCGATCGAAGGCCTTGGTACATCGGGGATGGTACTTACACCCCGTGGGTCGATTCTGGGGATCGGGCACTTTCCCTTGGATGGAGTAGAGACGTTTTTCTTTCTTAAAGGTCCCCTTTCTGGGAACGGCTTCCAGCAGATCCTGGGTGTATGGATGGAGGGGATGGGTGTGAAGCTCCTTGGCGGTGCAGGCTTCCACCATCCGTCCCGCGTAGAGTACGCAGATTCGATCGCTAATTCCTTCTAAAAGGGATAGATCGTGAGATACGAAGAAGATAGACATGCCCGTTGCCTCTTTTCGTTCCAACAAAAGGTCTAGGATCCCAATCTGGGTAGAGGCATCCAGTGCAGTGGTAGGTTCATCGGCGAATAAGATTCGGGGTGAACAGGCCAGTGCGAGGGCGATGAGGGCCCGTTGCAACATTCCTCCGGAAAACTGAAAAGGATAGTCCTGAATCCGTAGCTCAGGATGTGGAATCCTAACCTGTCGAAAAAGTTCCGTAGCCCGATCCAGGGCTTGTTTCACCGGTACCTCAGGTTCATGGGTTCGTATTACCTCCACGATCTGCTTTCCCACGGGAAATAGGGGATTAAAACTGCCCATGGGTTCCTGGAATACGATGGATAGATCCTTTCCTCGTAGGGAGTTCATCTCCTTTTCGGCCAGTTGGGTGAGATCCTTTCCTTGGTAAAGGATTTTCGACTTCCTGTGGATCCTCCCATTCGGGGGTAATAACCTGAGCACGGAAAGAATCGTGACACTCTTTCCGCAACCCGACTCACCCGCCACGCCGAGGATCTCGTTTTCTCGTAACGTAAGGTTCAAACCTTCCACTGCAGGAGTCCTGTGAGTTACGGTTTGGAACTCCGTGGTGAGGTTCTCTATCTGTAGGATCGAAGGATTCATGGTGCGACCTCAGGTTCTGGGATCTAAAGCGTCCTTCAGGGCATACCCAAAGGCGAAGAAGGAAAAAACGGTCAGGATGATGATGATGGCGGGACTCAATAGCCAAGGATAGCGGAGGAGGATATTGATATCCATCGCGGCGTTCATCAGCATACCCCAGCTCACAGAGGGTTCGGTAATTCCTAAATTGAGAAAACTCAATCCCGCTTCTCCGAGGATGATTCCTGGAACGCTCAAGGTGATGTTAAGGATTAGGATGTGACGGATTTGGGGAATGATATGGCGTAGCAGGATGGTTACCTTGGAAGCTCCGGCTATCACGGCGGCTACTACGAAATCGGCGTTCTTCAGGGATAGAACCCAGTTTCGAATACCCCGGGCGCTTCCTGCCCAACTGGGAATGGCTAGGATGGCGGTGATGTAGAAGAAACGCTGTCCCGGAGAAATATCCGAAGGCATAACGGACCGGAGGAATAGGAAGAAGTAGAAGGTTGGCAGGAGGATAATGATCTCTGCCAACCGCATGATGAGCCAATCGGTGATACCCCCAATGTATCCCGAAAGCCCACCGATGAGGATCCCTCCGAATAAGGCTAGGAAGATACTGACGAACCCAATGGTGAGGGAAATCTTTGCCCCGTAGATCATCCGGGACAGAAGGTCTCTCCCCAGATTGTCCGTGCCCAACAGGAACACCGGCGCACCATCGGTGGTACCAAAGAGATGTATGGTGGAAGGAATGAGAAAGAAAAGTTTATAAGGTTCTCCCGGTACGAAGAACCGGATTCGGTGCACTTTTGAACGGTCTACCTGGTAAGATTTGAAAATGGGATTTACCAGTACGTACTCGTGCACGTAGGGACCGATGAACTTGCCCTCTTTGAAGAATCGAACCCGATGAGGAGGGTGGTAGGATTTGTCCCGGAATTTTGTGTTGGGGCCATAGGGAGCAAGAAATCCTTCGAAGAGAAGAGCGGTGTATAACAGTAAAAGTATCCCCAGACTAAATACTCCGAGTTTCTGTTTCTTAAACTTGAGGTAGGGTATTTCTAGGGGAGTTCCTACGAATAGTTTCATTTGATTCTCACCCTCGGATCTGCTACCGCGAGAAGGATATCAGAGAGAAGGATCCCTACTAGAACCAGCACATCCCCCAATATCATGTTGGTGAGGACAAGATAGTAATCCTGCCTTAATGTGGCCTCGTACATGAGTTTCCCGATTCCAGGATATCCGAAAATGATCTCCACGAAGAGGGATCCGGAAATGAGACCCGCTAGGATATCCGACATCCCCGTGATGAAGGGAATAAGAGCATTTCGGAAGGCATGCTTGATTACTCCCACGTCGTCAATGCCCCGGGCTCGAACGGCCGTTATGTAGGGTTTGCGGAACTCTTCCTGTAATAGCACTTTCATGCTTCGAATGCTTCCCGCTAACCCTCCCAAAAAGCCAATCAGTACGGGAAGGAGAAGATGGTGTATTCGATCCCACACTTTGCCCATCCATGAGAGGGAATCGTGTTCTACACTGGTAGCCCCTCCTAGGGGAAAGATCCCGGTTGCGGCGGCGATGATGAGGCCCAAGAGGGCAAGAAAGAAGGAAGGGGTGGAGTAGAGGATTAAGGTTATAAAATTCACACCCCGTTCGATCCCTTTTTTAGGTCTATAGGCGAAGTAGAAGGATATTGGATAGGCCAATAGGAATGTGAACAGAAGGGAAAAGCTGTTCAGAAGGATCGTGTTTATCATCCTAGGCTTTATGAGATCCAGAATCGGTTGTCGATAGGAAAAGCTCATTCCTAGATCGTGATCGACCAATACCTTTTTCAACCAGTGAAGGAACTGGATGTAGAAGGGTTGGTCCAACCCGAACTCTTTACGGTAGTGGTCAATGATCTTTGGATCGATCTCCGGATTCTGATAGTAGGTGGAGAAAAAGTCCCCTGGGGCAAGACTCATGAAAAAGAAGAAAAAGAAGATCGTCACCAGCAGGATGGGGATCATGGCAGCTACTCGACGCAAAATGAAGGCGAGAAGGGGATGATCGCTGAAGAAAGAGAGGATCTTTTTACTCATTTCCCATCAGAAATACTTTTCGGTATCCATCCCCGATGGGATGACGAATGTCCCAATTCACGTTACCCCATTTGTTATACACGGCAGTGAAGGTGTATCGCCGGAAGATGGGGATGATCACCATTTCGTCCAACAGCACCTTCTGGAATTGATAGTACAACTCTCGCACTTTCTCTTCGTCGTACGTATAAATGAGTTGTTCGTATAGAGCGTCCACCTTCTTTTCCCATTCAGCGGTGGGGGTTTTTTGTTTCGGATGCCAGTAGTGCAGATTCCCGTCCGAGCGCCACACGTTGTACCATTGTTCGGGAAACGTAGGGAATCCAAAGCTCGCCAGCCAGCAGTCCCAATCGTAGGTGTTTAACAGTTTCTGCGCCACTACATTGAAATCCACAACTTGGAGTTTTGCCCGAATCCCTACTTTACCCAAGTCGGTGATGATGATGTTAAGGTAATCGTGGAGCACCGTGTCCTGACTGTGAGTCATGATTTCGAAGGATAGGGTTTTCCCTTCCGAATCCTCTAGCAGGCCGTCTCCATTTCGATCCTTAAATCCTGCCTTGTTCAGAAGCTCGCGGGCTTTATCAGGATTGTACGTATAGGGGATCGCAAGATCGGGTGCATAGAAGCGGTTGTATTCCGAGATGATGTGATAGAGAGGTTCGGCCAGTCCATTGATGGTCTGGTTGATGATGGTTTCGCGGTCAATCAGACTACTGATGGCCCTCCTAAAGTCGGGGTTAGTGAACCATCGCAACTTTTCCGGCGGTAGGGTATTGGGATTCTGGTTGAAGATAAGAGCGGGGTATCCTTCTGCCGGCCCCCCATTGTAGATGGTGTATTTCCTCGTTTCTGCGCCAGGTAAAAGAGTAGCCAGGTCCTTCCCTCGGAGGGCGTAAGACTCGATCTCCCCCTTTTGGAACTTTAGGAGTTCGGCATTCGTGTCCGGGGTAAGGGTCAACACAATCCGTTCCAGGTAGGGAAGGGGATTCCCCTGTTCGTCTTTCATCCAGTAGCGAGGATTGCGGCGGAAGATCAACCGTTCTCCCGGAACGTACTTCTCGAGCAAAAAGGGCCCATTTCCGACCAGCTTTTCTGGTGGAGTGTTCAACCCCCAGAAGTCTAGGGTGGCCTTTTTCCCTTGTTTTTTTACCGGTTCCCAGATGTGTTTGGGCACGATGTTGGAGGCGTTCACCATCAGTACAGGGTTCTGAACGATGCGGGGGAATTTGTACTTGTACGTGAAGGTATCGATCTTTTCCACTAAGATTCTTTCTTTCCGGCCATCGTTCATCTGCACGTACTGCCCCTGTGCCCCCACTGGATAGATTTCTGGATCTCCTTCCAGTTCATTGTACCAGAAAATAATATCGTCCGCTGTCATCTGTACCCCATCGCTCCAATAAACGTCTTTCCGTAGGGTACAGATCAGTTCCATCTTATCGTGTTCCTTGTTCACTTTCACTTCGAAGGTATCGATAAGAAAACCTTTCCAGGTGCGGGTATCCGTATCGTAATCGAACAGGTAGTCCAAGAGGAAATTCGTCACGATCGTGTGGGTTCCATCAAGGTTTGAAAAAGGGTTATAACTCTTTGGGTCTTCCTTATAGGTGTCGTACCAGGTGCCCCCTGGTTTGCCTACTTTCCACACGAGAGGTTTTTTAATGCGAACTGTGCCAGGGATGTCTTTTACCGAAACCGGTTCGATGGTGGCAGAACCGGTCCCTTTCAAGGTTTCGGGTTCTGAACAGGAAAAGATGACTAACCCCCATACCAAGAGATAGTAGGGTATTTTTCTTACCTGGATCATAAAGATATTGTATCTGAAAAACCCTTTCATGGTCTATCTCTCGGAAAAACGTTGTTTCAACAAAGAGAAGGCATTCTTTGCTTCCTCCCGGGTAAGGGGTGTTTCCTCGGGGTGAAGGATTAAAAGATCCTGGGGAATCTCTTCTAAGAAGGGAGAGGGATTCATCTCCTGTACGTCTCGAAGGATCCTTCGTTTCTTGCAGGAGGTAATGAAGAGCTTTTCCTTCGCCCGAGTGAGAGCTACGTAAAAGAGTCTTCGCTCTTCTTCAAGGTTTACCTCATTCTCTTCCAAAGAACGGGCATGAGGAAGGATTCCTTCCTCTACCCCGGCCAAGAAGACGACCCGAAACTCCAACCCCTTGGCTGCGTGGATGGTCATCAAGTTTACCTTTCCTTTCTCTGTCTCATCCTCGATGTCATCCCGTGTGAGTAAGCTGATCCTATTGAGGTAACTGTATAATCCAGGAGAAAGGTTTTCGGGATCCTTTTCCCAATCCTCGATGGATTGCAGAAGGATCTCCAGATTGTGGTACTTCCATTTGGCGATCTGTTCGTTCTTTTGGTACTCTTGCACCAGGTATCCCCAGTAATCGAGTTCGGTTATGAGGGTCTTAACGGTTTGGGATAACTGTCTAGGATGCAACGCCTTCTCCCGATAAGTCTCGATGAGAGAGAGAAAGGAAGCCAACTCTTCCTTCACCTTTCCTGAAAGGGGAGCGTCCCTGCTCTGCAGCATCAGGGTGACGATGGAATAGAGAGAGCACTCATGCTGACGTGCGGCTTCTCCCAGAAGCTCAAGACTCTTTCGACCAATCCCCCTTCGGGGGGTGTTGATGATTCGAAGAAAGCTTACATCGTCATCAGGGTTTACCATCAGCCTTAGATAGGCTAGGATGTCCTTAATCTCTTTTCGTTGGTAGAAGGAATCTCCGCCCGAGATCCTGTAAGGGATGTTTTCGGAAAGGAAGGCTTCTTCCAGGTCCCGTAACAGGCTATTCGTTCGAACCAAAACTCCAACGTCCTCATACGTGATCCTCTCGGTGAACAGGAGAGATTTGATCGTTCGGGAAATGAATTTCCCTTCCTCTCGTTCGTTCTCTGGATAACAGATCTCTATCGGTCTTCCCCCATCTACCCTGGACCAAAGATTCTTATGTTTTCGGTTCTTGTTGTTCGCTATTACCCGATTGGCCGCTTCCAAAATCGTGTTAGTTGACCGGTAATTCTGTTCCAGTTTGATTTCTTTTCGTTCTGGGAAATCCTGTTCGAACCGTTCGATGTTCTTATAGTTGGCCCCCCTCCAAGAGTAGATGGACTGATCATCGTCGCCTACCACACAGACGTTTCGGCTGCCATCTGCTAGCAATTTCAATAGGTCGTACTGCTGCATGGAGGTATCCTGGAACTCATCCACCAGAATGTAGCGGAACCGCTTCCTATATTCTGCCAACACTTCCGGGTATCGGGTGAAGAGTTCAATGGGAAGGAGGATTAGATCATCGAAATCCACGGCGTTGTAGGCCTTCAGGTGGGAAAGGTACTCCTGGTACAGAGGTCTGAACGATTCGTTTGAAGCATCCCAGGAGGCCCTATATGTCTTGATGGCAGAAAAGACTCGTAGAGCTTTTCCCAGTTCCAGCGATTCTGGATCAAGCTTCAATTCCCGGGCCGTTTCTTTGATCAATGCCATCTGATCCACCGTATCGTAGATACTGAAGTTTTCCCGGTACCCCAATAGGGAGATATGCTTCCGAAGGACCATTACCCCAAAGGCGTGGAAGGTAGAAACGACAAGGTTGGACAATTTTCGTTGAGTCAAGGCTTTCAATCGATCCTGCATTTCCCGGGCTGCTTTGTTGGTAAAGGTCATGGCAAGGATCGCCTGTTGAGGAACTCCCCTTTGCAACATATAAGCGATCCGATAGGTGATTACCCGGGTTTTTCCAGATCCAGCTCCGGCCAGAATCAACAGGGGACCATCTATGGTGGTAACCGCTTCCCGTTGGGGCGGATTTAGGGTAGACAGTAGATCCTGATGCATGGTGAAAGATACTTACCCGAACCTTACTTCTTGATCAACCCAGTGAAGTACTAACTCTGTTTGGTGAGGAGGGCTACGTACAGAGGACCCGCTCCATTGGACAAATCGGGTAAGATCTGTATCCCGAACCTAGTAGGTTCAGCCACGACTCGCGGATCCTGTATCTCAACGGAAAGGAGTCTCACTTCCTCTCCCTTCTTCTGCTCTACCCGCTCAATCACCCCATCATTTTCCAAAGGAGAGAGGGCGCAGGTGCAGTACAGGAGCTTCCCCCCCGGTTTAAGTGCCATAAGGGCAGAAAGAACCATTGCATAGGCCTGTTGAGCTAGGTGTCGGGTACGGTTTGTAGACCATTTCTTTAAATGAGAAGGTTTTTCCAATAAATGACGCTCCGAAGAACAAGGTACGTCTAATAGGATGAGGTCGTACCGGTTCTGTTCGTACAACCCCCACTTTCCGGCATCGTGCCCCGTGATCTTTATTCGGGAAAGTCTCTCCGGAAATAGGTGTTCTTCCAGAACCCGCTTCAACCGATTCCTTCGGGCACTGGATCTCTCATTGGCCACTATAAATCCTTCCGGGCCTAAAGAACTAGCTAAAACGAGGGTCTTGCCTCCTGGAGCAGCGCAGAGATCAAGGACTTCTTGATTCCCAACTTCTCCTAAGGCTCGAACGGCAAGGTAAGAGGCAAGGTTCAGAAAGTAAGGCTTCTTAAGCTCTTTCTGGAAGGGGAGGAAAAGGACCGGTTCTAGAATAGCGGTTTTCAGGAAAGGCCAGCGATCGGCGTAAAAGGAACTGTAGAATTCGTCGAAAGTTTTGATCTCTTTCACTGTCTTACAGTACTGGAAAGGAAAAGACCTTGACAAGTAAGGTTACTCATGGTTGAAGATGGGCTGATGCAGGATGAAAAGATTTTTGTCTTCCATATCCGGGTTCAGGACGGTGTGCCCCAGTTCCTCCATCCTCTAGCGGGAACATTAGAATGGATCGACAGACTGAAGAAGAATTCCCTTGAGGGGCGGTATGGCGCAGAGCCGCGGCTCGAATCGATCAATCTTTTTAAGGAAGAGTTGCAGGAAATCCTAAAAAAGGCGATTCGGCGCTGGGCAGCGGATCGTTGGTTCCCAGAACGGTTTATCCTAGCCGCACTATCCTTTCTATTGGCATACTTCTTTTTCTCCTACGTGATTCGAGATCCGATTCCCGTAATCGATGAACTAGTCCTTGCCTTCCTATCCGGCATCCTTACCTTTCGAGGATTGGCTAGGCGATACGAAGCAAGGGAAGAAGTTGTTTCTCTCACAAAAGAATTACAGGAAAGAATTGATCGTATCCGATTCGAGGAAAGTGCTCTGATACGAAACGTAGAAGCCTTATTGGAAGAATGGGAAGCAAGTTCCTTTGATAACCTATTGGATCGTTGGAGAAGGGGAGAGAAGCTTGCCATAAATCCGGACGATTTCGAGGAAGCCCAGGGTCTTTTATTTGCGTTGGAATGTCGGTTCTCTGAAAAGGAACGGAGACGATTCTTGAAGGAATTGGAGAAAGGTAGTTTGGGGAAGAAACGAAAAGGACAACAAAGGGATTTATCGTATCTTTTTCTCTATCACCTTCTCCTTCGGAGTCTCTCTTGAGGACCTACTCGATTCTTTGCCGTTCTTCAATTTCCTTTTGCAGTTTGAGGGAACGTTCTATACTTTGGATCGTTTCCCTTGCAGGGGTAAAGGTGGGATCTAGGGCTAGGGCTTGATCACAGAGTTCGAGGGATTTCTGGAAATCCCCCCGGGCAAAGGCTTCTACCGCAGAAAGGTACAGATCTTCTACCTTCTGTGCCCTTGCCTTACGCCCTTCGTCCCCTAGATTGATCTTCAGTTGGATACTGAAACGGTCCAGGTTAGTGAATTGGGTAGTCATGTCGAGGGTGTAATTGGCTACGAAGGAGAGAGTATCCAGTGCTACCATGCTTCCCAGGCTGAATCTGGGATTTCCCCCTTTCAGTAAAAAGCCGCTCTGTACCGAGAAGAAATTCGTGATAGCTACACTCGTCCCCCATGCATAGCTCATGCGTTCCGCTGGATATTGGGAAGGGTCAAAGCTGAACGGAATGTTTACATCGAAGGCAATAGCCCAGGGTCGGAGTGGCCAATACCCGATACCTACTGTGACCGATGTTGGTAGAGGTTCTCCTAACACGTACGGGCCAAGATTTTTAACCACAACCCCTAAGGAGGCGTTTTTACTGCGGGAGGGGTAAAATTTGAGGAAATTGAACCGGGTTAGAGCACCAATGTCGGTCATAATGCCAACGGCAGATTGACCAGAAGCGATGGATTCAGGAATGTGTCGGAGGGCTACTTTTATGTTAGTACCTACTGCAATGCCGTAGAACTCGTAACTCCGGAGGAAGCTTCGAGAGTAGTTAAAAATCCCGATAGTCTCCGAATAGTATCCCGCGGAAGTGCGTTCACCCCAGATGTTGTAACCTGTAAACGGAACGTAGAGGAACTTCGCCGCAATCCCAAATCCTGAAGTATCGGTTCGCTTAGTGTAGACCAGGCCCTCTATGTTTGTATCTGCGATCCAGTTGTTGTGAAGGAACCCTAGTTCCGTATACTCCAGAAAAGAGGAGGCGGCAGGGTTGGCGTCGAAAAAGCTGGAATCCCTCGCGATCGCCGTATAGGCAGTTCCCATTCCCTCGTACTCCCCACCCACGGGAATGGTAAGGATGGGGAAGATTGTTAATCCCGTATTGGGATCTTGGATGAACTCGAAGAACTTGCTGGTATCCCCATAGAGGTCCTGAAACTCGGAAGCGCTGAGTCCTGGAATTAGGATGAGCCCCCATCCCAACACCACGAGACTGAAGAAAGACTTTACAAAATCGGGTACCTTTTTCATCCTCTTACGTCAAATATACACCTAGATACACCTAAAATCTATTATCGGCACAGACTGATACAACCTCTTATGTTTCTGCCGATAACTAGATAGAATACCTAGATGATGGGGCAATAAAAAGTTGTTATTATTTAAAGGGGAACTGTTTAGTGCCATGATGGGAGGGATGGTTCGATTTCTCATACTTATCATGTTTCTATTCTTTCTCCCTTCCTATATGCTCGTTGCGGGAGGGGTCAAAGAAGACCCCATTGCATTGGCACGTAGTTTGATCATCGAAAAGCGGTACAACGAAGCTCTCGTGGTATTGGCAGAAGCTGCTCGAAAGGATCCGGAACGAATCGAAGAAGCAGAGAACCTAATTCGAAGAATTCGCGCTATCCGTGGGGAGTATTACGATAAATACGAGGATCTGATCAAGGTCTTGTATGAACAGAAGGATGTAGAAAAAGCCCTTTCTATCATCAAGGAACTGGAATCCCTCGACGCAGCGCCGAATGAAACTACCCGAGCCGCCTTACAGAAGGCAAAAGAATCTGCTCAGTTCGTCTATAACCAGAATCGATTCAACGATCTGATGGCTCAAGCAGCGGTCGCTTTGGAGCGGAAGGATTATGGGAGAGCCGTCGAACTCTATTTGGGTGGATTCGATATCGGGAAAGAGTTCTTTGTAGACGCCAAGTATGGCAATATCGTGGAAGCTCGGGTTTATTCCCTTCTGGATACTGTACGGCAAACAGCGGAACAGTTCCTACGATTCAGGAATCAGTACGTATCCCTAGCGACTAACCTGCAGGATCGGATCCGTCAAGGGAAGGATGAGGAAGTGAGATCGACTCTAGGGGCTTTCCTCGAGACCTTCTCTCGTGCGTCTGTCTTATTCAAGATCGCCGCAGAATCTGTGGAAGAGTTGAAGGATCAGAACGAAAAACTCGTCCAGATCAGACGAGTGACCAATGAGGACATTTTTCTCGGTTTCATGCAACGGATCATTGGTGGACGAAGTTCCTCGAAAACACCGGAAGGAATTAGGGGAGCGGTAATGCAGCTCCTTTTAGACAAATTTTTCCCCGTACTTGTCGCCCTCTCGGATAGACTACGAACCGCATACCAGGAAGGAGAAACTCGCTACGATCAAGCTCAATGGGAACAGGCTACCCTGGCCTTTCAACGGGTACTTGCGTTTAGGCAAACGTTAGCTCGGTTAGAACGGATATACTACGAAGCCCTTCCCCTCTTTGAAGGGAGACCTGTTCCCGTGTATTGGGAGTTGGTAGGCGAGTACATCCCCTTTTGGATGGATCAGATGGTACGTTCCAAGGGGATAGCTCGGTACCAAGGATTGATAGAGGAGTATGTCTCGTTGAAACCTGCTTTGGATTCTTTGCCCAACGAACGCCTCGCCCTGGAAACCCTTAGGAGTTCACTCCGAACCAGTAAGGAACGAACTCAGGAGGAGAGTAAGGAATGGGAGGCTTTTCAGAAAGAAGTACTTAGGAATCCTTTTATTCCCAAAGAGGGTTTGGAAGCGGTAGATCGGATTTTAAGAAAACTTACCGATCGACTAGCCTTCTGGGAACGGAACGAAGTGGAAATCGTGGATAGGTTGGCTCTGTTAGATCTATCCCCTCTGGAGGATAGGCACCGGGAAGTCTTGGCAACCTACCAAAAGGCCACCGACTGGTTTGAAGGGGTAGAGGAGATCGTTCAGATTGGAGAAGGGCAGGAAGAAAAGTTAGTGGTAAAGTACCCGGATCGAACGATCGCTCTTCTTCAGGAACTCTCCCCAACTGCGCAAGCATTATTGGAAGCGGTAGGGCGATATCTCTTCCAGTATAACAACGAGATTCCTCCCGCTCGTTCGGATCCGAGGATTCGTCAGAAGATTGAGCGGGCAGAAAGTATCCGTAGTTCTCTCCAAGGAACGGTGCTCCCAGGAACCGTTTCACTCGGCACGAAGGCTAGAGAAAGTATCCTGTTGGCGGAGAGGTATCGAAACGAAGGGAACCGTCGAGTTCAAGATGCCCAGGCAGCCATCGCTCAGAACCGCTTTGAGCAGGCTCGGGAAAACCTCGGCGCGGCACGGCAACGGTTTTCTCTGTCTTTATCCTATCAGGAAGATTCAAAGTTCCGTAGGGAAAGCGATGTTCTTCTCCTTAGTCTGAACGCTGCCATCCAGGATGCAGAGAACAAGCTCGTGGTAGCGGAGGTACGACAACTGATCAACGAAGCAAAGCGGTTATACTACTTGAATGCCTTCGATGATTCGGAAAACCTCCTTCTCCGGGCGCAGACCCGCTGGAGAGCTACCCAGCCGGAGGATAACCCCGAAATCACCTATTGGTTGGGGTTCGTTCGGGCTGCCCTGTTCGTGAAATCCAGCCGAGAACTCCTTCCTACCGATCCTCTATATGTGGAGATGAGCCAACTGTTGAGTCTAGCTCGGAAAGACTTCGAAACCGGAAGATCCCTGTTGGAAAGGGGAAATCGAAGGGAAGCACTCGATGCGTTTACTTCAGCGGAGGAGAAGATCCGGACCGTGCTCCTCGCCTTCCCTTTTAACCAGCAGGCCAGCGTTCTTTCCCTTCGGATCGCACAGTTGAAGGATAGGGATGGGTTTGCTGCGCTATTCCGTACAAAATTTCGGGAAGCCCAGGCTAAAATGGCCACCAATCCCCAGGAAGCCTACATAGATCTAAAGGACTTGGAACAGATCGATCCCAATTTCGCGGGTCTAAAGGAAGCGATCTACAATGCGGAGATACGGTTGGGGATTCGTATCCCCCCGCCGGATCCGAGAGCTCTGGCAGAATCTGAAGAGTTGTATCGGGCGGCGCTACGGATCGTTACGGGTAATGTGCGTGCCCAGTTTCCCATTGCCTTGGAGCAATTGAACCGAGCCATCGAACTGAACCCGGAAAACACAAAAGCCATAGAATTGAAGGATAGAATCCAGATCGATACAGGAGGGCAGACGTCTATCGTGTTGTCCAGTGTGGCGGAAGAACAGTACAGGTTGGCAGAGAAACGGTACATCGAGGGTAACTATTTCGAAGCTCTTGCCATAGTGCAACGGCTTCTTCAGAATAAAGAAAGCAAGAACTATCCCCCATTATTGGAATTGAAAAGGAGGATCGAATCAAGGATCTAACGATAGTCTTTCTCCTCCTGGGATTGCTCCTATCAATAACCTGTCCTCTTCAGGCCCAGGATCTCTATTGGGAGGATCCGGAGTTCGTTCCTCCCGCAGGAGGCAAATTCCCCCAAGTGCGAGTGGGGGGAGGAATAATGGTCCTCATGTACCAGGAATTTGTGCCGACTCGAGAGGGTGAGTATCAGATCTATCTATCCTTACGCGTTTCCAAAGATGGGAGAGAGTGGAACGAACACGCACGGTTTGCGGGTCCCTACCGGTTCTTTGGGAACGAAACCACTATCTTTTCCTTTACCGTTACCACAACGGGGATCATTACGGTAGCGGTCCTCGCATCGGAGAATAAGATCGATTTCTTTGTGTCCAAGGATGAGGGACGAACCTTTCAGAACTCCTCTTCGAAGATTACCGAGCGGACTACCCTTGCCCCCCGTTTGTTCGCAAAGGAAGATGGGGGATTGCTCCTGTTCGTAACTCAGGAACGGGGAGACATTCTCTCGATCCTGTATGCTGTTTCGGAGAACGGCCTTGTTTGGACAGAACTCACTCCTCTAGCTCCAGAACCCGAGGTCACCTTGAGTTTTCTGCCCTACCATCTATCCTACAAGGGAATGGAATATGTAGTATTCCAGGCTTTACAGGCAGGGGAAGGGGGAGCTTACCAATTGTACCTTAAGACCAGCAGGGATGGGGGTAGGACTTGGGGAGCTTTAAGGTGGTTGACAGGATTCGAAGAGCCTATTCCGGGAAGAACCACTCGTCCCGGGTTATTCGACAACCAACGTCCTCATTTGGCGAACATCAATGGGGTGGTTGGAATTGCTTGGGAACGAAGGTTTGGACGAGAATCCAAGCAAATCTATTACGGGGAACTCAATCCGGATGGAACGTATAAAACCCTTCCCGAACGGATCACTACCGGATTCAAGTCCTGCAATTTTCCTCAGATCGTGCCCTTCAAAGGAACCGTGTTCCTTCTCTGGTTCGATAACCGTAAAGGGGACGATCATATCATCCTGGCGCAGAAGCAGGGCGCGCTCTGGGTGGAAAAAGATCTGAGTCCCATTGCGGGAGTTTCCACGTTCCCTCGGCCAGTGGTGCTGGGAAAGGAACTGTTCGTGTTCTGGGAGAATAAGCGTGGAGACACGTCTAGAATCGTCCTATTGAAACCAGATACCACCGTACAACCACCGGGAGTTGTCCCCCTGAACTTTCAGGCTAACGTTCGAACTCGGTTGGATACGGCTCGTTTCCAACTGGTCCCTCCCCGGGATTCGTCTGGGATTGCGGGATTCTGGTATGAATGGACTCGCTCCCCCACACCTTCCCCAGAACGGAAGCTCATAGCTCTCGAGAACGTGCGAACGGCAGAGTTCAAAGCGCCAGAGGATGGGGCATGGTATGTTCATGTTTCGGCCCAGGATTATGCGGGAAACTGGTCTATCCCCACTACTGTTCGGTTCTATCGAGACACCACCCCACCGGGAAAAGTGGTGTTCCGTCGTCCCCCGATGGATGAGCTTGGGTATTTAGCCTCCAATACTTTTACCATCGAATGGGATCCTCCAAAGGACGAGGATGTGGCCGAGTACCAGTACGAGGTCGTATTCGTGGGGGAAACGAAGGATCCTTTGTTGCCCATACCTGTTTCCTTTGGACCCCTCCGAAGGGCTCTCACTACCACCGTCTCGAACCTCCAGTTCCGTAACTATGATAATGGAAGTTGGGCCATACGAGTCTCCGCAGTGGATACGGTAGGAAATGTGGGGCCTGAGGAAACAATAGTAGTTCATCTAAACAAATACATCCCAGTCACCTATGTTAGTTTCGTGGAGGCTACTCGGGATGAAACAGGTCGGATTCGACTATCCCTGTTGGGAAGGGGATTTGCAGAAGATGGGCTGGTCCGCAGGGTAATTCTGGACCGGGATGGGAGGGAACCGTACGATTACCAGTTTACCCTGATTGAGGGTGGATTTACAGTCCGGAACGATCGAACCATACTGGGGCCTGTTCTACAGGAGGTACAGGGAGGGGAGTATCGTGTTGCGGTAGAACATCCTCTACGAGGGATTGCCTTTGCCCGAGATCTCCTCAAGTTGGAAAGAGGGGGAACGCTGAAGTTTGGCGACTACAGTCTACTGTACCAACCGATCCAGAAAGTACTGCAACGTTCACCTTTTTCCATCACTCTCAATGGAGTAGTGATCTGGACGATCGTGATGTTCCTCGGGATGGTGGCTCTATTTTCGACCTATCGAATCGGTGCTATTCTCCAGGAGGGAAAGCGACTACGGTTGGAGGCACTGGCAATCCTCACCGGGGTAGAGGTCCCCTGGGAAGTGAAGCGGGAGAGGCTACGGGCTATGAAGCGAAGAGGGTTTGGATTACGGTTGAAGTTCACCTTTTTCATCACGGTATTGATTATCGCCGTGGTAACGATGGTGTCTATTCCTCTAGGGTACTACATGACAAGGAATCAGGAACGGAACCTGGCTGAAGGGTTGGTTCAGCGAGTTTCGGTACTGATGGAAAGTTTAGCCTCTGGAGCCCGTACCTACCTGCCTAGCGGGAATACCCTCGAGTTGGGAGTATTGCCTGCTCAGATCTCCGCTATGAAAGAAGCGAAGTTTGCCACCATTACGGGTCGGGGACAAACGGATTTGAACTATTTCGGGTATGTTTGGGCCAGTAACGATCCCGATATTCTCAATAAGATCGACAGTCCTACCCTCAATCCGGGGGTATCCAAGCTCAAGGATGACATAACCGAAAAGGAAGGATTACTGGCAGTGGAGATCAATACGATCGCGGATGCGGCGGTAGGAACCCTGGCAAAGGAACTGGACGCCCTAGCTAATGAGGCTATTGGATTGGCTGTACGAACGGATGAAACGTCCCGGAGAAGGCTCCAGGATCTTCAGGAAGGAATCCGAACACTGGACAATCGATTGAACGCACGCCTTCTAGAAATAGGAGCTAAGATTTACAGTGAACCCGAGTTTCAAACGAGTCTTCTTGATTTCGACCGGAACTTCTATACCTTCTATAAGCCAGTACTGTATCGGGTGCGTGGGGAGAATCGATACTTTCGAGGCATGGTTCGGTTAGGCGTAAGTACAGAATCGATTTTGGAGCAGGTGAAAGATTCGAGAAGATATTTGATCCTTATTACTGGCGGAATAGCTCTCGTGGCCTTGGTGTTGGGTATCGTGGGAGCTCTCATTCTCGCCAGTATCATCATCATTCCGATCCGGAGACTGGTAAAAGGAGTAGAGGTAATTCGAGATACGGAAGACAAGGAACAATTGAAGGATCATGTGATAGAAATAAAGACACGGGATGAGATTGCAGACCTAGCGGCCACCATAAACCAGATGACCCAAGGATTAGTGAAAGCAGCGGCTGCCAGCAAGGACCTCACCGTGGGAAAAGAGGTCCAGAAGATGTTCATTCCCCTCGAGGTGGGACCTGGGGGAAAGAAACTGACTACAGGTAAGGAGGAGACCCCGGAAGGAGAGTTCTTTGGGTACTATGAAGGTGCTAAAGGAGTATCGGGGGATTACTTCGATTTTCGGAAACTTGCCCCTGAAACGTACGCCTTCATTAAATGTGATGTGGCGGGAAAGGGAGTGCCTGCCGCCTTGATCATGGTGCAGGTGGCCACCGTATTCTCCACGTATTTTCGGCAGTGGAACCCCTCCAAGGGTTTGAATATGGTTCCTCTCCTGTACCAGATCAACGATGTGGTAGAGTCCCAGGGATTCAGGGGCCGCTTTGCCGCCATGACCCTGGGAGTGGTGGAGATGCATAAGGGGCGAGCCCATGTTACCCATGCGGGAGACCGGATTCTGAATCTCTACGATGCGGGGCAGAAACAGTTAGTGCAACGTATGATGGCCGACTGTCCTGCCACAGGAGTGTTCCCCAACTTTATGTTGGAGATGAAATCTCCTTTCCAGCAGATCCTGGTGCCTTTGAAATCAGGCGATATCCTACTCCTTTTCACAGACGGTGTGGAAGAAGCCCATCGGAAACTGAGGAAGCCGGATTTTTCGATTCTACAACTTCCTCCCCAAAAAGAAGGGGAGGAACCGGTCGAAGATGAGATGATGGGATTCGAACGGATCAAAGGAATCGTGGAAGCTGTAATGTCCAAAGGAACGTTTCGATTGGAAAAACTCTACTCTCCAGTTCCCAACGAAGAGCTGGTCTTCGATTTTTCTTCCTGCGAACCTACCGCAGAATCCACAGTTCTTGCCCTTGTTTCGGTAGAAAAAATCTTCCGGATGTATCCTGACCCGCGGGCTAGCGCCGAGAATAGAGTGATGGTAGATGAAAAGGTCGATGCTTTTCTGAAGAAGACTTTCTTGCAGTACGATAGATACTTTAATCATCCCATCCCCAACCCCCGACCGATGGATTTTCCTAATTACAATTTCTATACCCATATGATGGAGGACGATCAGTATGACGACCTTACTCTTTTGGCGATTCGGAAAAAGTAAGAACCTTCGAAGGGCCCTTGTTTCTATACTCCTTCTCTTTGGGGGGATCCTATATGGAGATCTAGTGATACGAAATAGTACCAAGGGAATCCTGTATTTTCTTCTCCTTCCCATGGGAGTAGAGGGAAAGATTTCTTTGGCTACCAATGGGGAGGAGGCAAAAGCGTATCTGAAGGATCACTGGAAAGACCTGGAGAAAATTCCGAGCGAATCATTCTTGAAGGTTAGAAAAGATCCTTCTCCCTACCTTTTGTTAGGATTCTATGTATCTCCGGAACGGCCTGCCTTCCCTCTTCTAAGGGCAAGAATTCCTTCCATGCCCGGAGAACCTTCCTTTACGATAAGCGATGCGGACGTATGGAAGAGTAGTTCGGGAGAAAATCTCCTTCTTTATCCTTGGGATATACAGTTACCTAAAGTGCCTATTCAAATCGATAATCGATACCTAGATTGGAGAAAGATTGGGGAATTAAAGAAATTCCCTACCAATTTCGTACCCCAGAAGGTGTTTAAACATAGGGGAGGCACTGCCGAAAAAATCTCTTTCGAAAAGGCTAAAACCTGGCCTTCCAAAGGGACAGCGGTGGAAGGGTTGAAAGTGCTTCGAGGGGAAGATGGGGTATATCTCATGATCTCTTCTTTTTCACCCATGGAAGTCGGAACTTCCTACTGGTTTTACCTTCTTCCCTCCTCTTCCTCGGGTGGTTTAGCGGTAGAAATACCGATTCTGGGTAAGGGAGGACCGATCCTTCTATGGATACCTACCCTAGATAAACCGGTTCAGATTGGCACCTACGTTTCCGATCTCTTCGTTCTGGAGGGAGAACTTTCGGCACGTTACCTACCCGCAGAGGCAGATCCTCTGTTACAGGAAGTCTCAAAGGTGTGGATGAGCGTGTCTGTGCCGACTGCCGAAGGAACGGAAGAATTCTATTTGACAGAGTTTGTCCTTCAGGATATACCGAATGAATCGGGTGTTTCTCCATGAAGCCAAGATTCTTCTGCGAACATTGCAAGCAGGAAGTCTCCGCGCGGGATAAGGTTTGCCCCCATTGCGGTCGGTTCTTCAGCGAAGTCCGATGCCCCCGGTGTGGGTTCACCGGGGAGGGAAAACTCTTCTACGACGGTTGTCCGAACTGTGGATATCTAAGCTCGAAATCGAAGGGAACACCTATTGCAGGATCTCCGGGACTGGAGTTCATAGATCTATCCGCCGTAGAAGAGAAAGAAATGATAGGTTCTTCCTCAGAGACCCGTGATCCTACTAGCAAAAGTCCCTCCCTTTGGACCTTCCTTATTATCACCATTACTCTCGCTTTGATCCTGGGGATGCTGGTGTACATCTTTCTTTCCCTTCAGTAAAGGTGATAGGTTAATAAACAGCCCCCAGTCCTCCTCCTAGGTAAACTATCAAATTCCCTTCAATAGATCTAATCAAGATGGTACTGAATGAGAACACGAAGGGTGAGGATGGGGGCTTCCAATGGACCTCGACACCTGTATGGTAAATAGGGAGAGGTCGTAATTCTGAGACATTTACCGATAGAACAGAAGAAAACCCTACCCGTACTTCCCCCCAATCAAGGTAGCATCCTCCCCGAAGGCTTCCGTATAGAGTGAACTGGTCCTCCAAGGTCCGAAAGTTATAAGGGGAAAGAGTAAGTTCAGGGAAAAAGATAAATCCCAGCAAGCCATGTCGAACTTCCATGGGTGCTCCCAGAGAAACACCTCCCAACTGGGAAAAGCCGTACTCTCTAGGACGATTCATGTAGGTTCCCTTTCCCGCAATTCCAAACGCGAAGGTTCCCGTTTCTACCCAACGGTATTGAACCCCTATTCCTCCAATCCAATCGGGTGGCGCATCGGTAGCTTCCATAAAACTAGAGAGAGTTGCGGACAATTCACAATTATCCCCAATGGGAAGGGAAATCCCCGCCTGTACGAGGGAAGGGGAAGCCTCTGGACTAGAAGTCCCAGATTGCCCAAGGATCCATGAAGAAATCCTGAAATCTCCTGGGTTGAGGGCAGGCACGATAGGGGAGAATAGGAGTCCAGAAAAGCCCGAATAAGTGGTAGCGAGAGCAGTTCGAATTTTTCTATCAACAATAATTTCTCGGGTAAGTTCCATCGATGTATCAGCGCTTTTAAAGTGTAAAACCAATCGGTACGTTCCATCAGATAGGGGAATTCCATTCTGATCTCTTCCATCCCATTCTACCTGTTGCAAGGAAGTGCCGGGTTCTAAGATTCCCTTTTCCCACACTGTTGTTCCCGATCCATCCTCGATACGAAGAGTTATTTCTGCTGGGCTAGTGATCCAAAAGTTGATTCGAGCAGGCACATGACGATTCTCTGGGTTGATCCTCTGGGGCGTCACGGATACGCGGGAAACAGAGAAAGGAACTCGTTTCCAGGTAATAGGAATCTCCGTCGTTTTCCCTTCCAAAATAGTGATCTGTGTCACGATATCTTCGTATCCGAACCGCCGTACTACCACTCGATACTGACCTACCGGTAACGATACGGTTCTACCCGAAACTAGAGTTCCTGCCACATACACCCGAGATTCCGGCGGTACGTTTCCCAAGGATAGAGTTCCATGTATGGGTTCCAGTTCCAGTTGAATTCGGGTTCGGAAGCCTGTTCTTAGGGTAACCAAAAGTGATAGAGGGCGGTATCCCGATTTCTGAACCTGTAGCGCATACCAGGATGGGGACAGATCTTTCAATATCAAAGGAGTAGATCCTGAAAGGGTCCCTTCGATGTATACCCACGCATCGGAAGGAATAGAATGGATTTCCAATTGGGGTAAGGGGAGAGGTTCATTTGCCCTGGCAGGGATTTGCTCTTCGGAAATCTGGACTGGCAAGGGAAAGATAGGGTTAGATAGGGTGAGTAAGGTAAGGAGCAATCGAATCCAGGTGATGGGCCTGCAAGTTCCCATAGCATCATACTGGTATTGAGGGGGTAAAAAATCAAGGTCCCTCTTCGCTGTAAACCCATTTCTGCCGATGATAGAATCGTATGAACCGGGTGCTGATCTTGATCGTCTTGGGAGTCCTTCCCTTTGGGGTATTTCTTCACCCCGAAGCTACAGGTTCGGTGAGTTCACCATCCCTGAA
>CAKZQO010000322.1 GCA_937140905.1 uncultured Spirochaeta sp. | reverse complement strand
AACCTGGAGGTCTGCGCCGTTACAGAAACTCAACCTTCCTACTTTGAAAAAATTTACACAAAGGAATTGACAGTACCAAGATCAGTCCTTCCTCTACCTTGAAGGGATAGAGCATACCTATAAGGGCGATGGAACCGAAGAGCATCCCTTGAAGAAACTGGCCTGTTTTGGTCCTTCGATCGAATCGGTCTTCCACGAAGGCGGATAGAACGCTTAAGGCTACCAGGACGGATAGATTATAGACCAGTTCTATTAGGAGCATGATTCACAAATATATCAGCTTTCCGCATGTTTATCCAGCAAGGGGAAAGAAGATCGATATGGAGATTGCAAGAGTCAGGTTCGTTCTATTTAGAGTCTATTTAGAGTTGCCCCATAACCCCTTTTTAGTCTGACGGGCTTCTGCCTCCAGTTTGCGGAACTCTTCTAGAAATTGGAAAGGGTATTTAGTATAGGCATGCCCGTATCCTAAACGGATCAGCTCGGCATTGAAACAGGTGCGGTCCGGTAAGTATACGTAGGCTAATAAACGACCATACCGATCGTGTAGTTCCCAGTCGAAGGCTAGGTACACGGTTTTCTTTTCCAGCTTCAATCGGGTGAACTGGGAGGCCTCCCTACCAAACCGTTCCACAGGCCTTCCCGGAGCGACGGTTTCGGGGGTATCTACCCCAATGAGTCGGACTTTGTACGGTTTGCCTTCCAAAGTCACCTCAATGGTATCCCCATCGATTACCCGGGTCACAACGGCTTTCGCCATTTGGGAAATATCGGCTTCTTTGTAACTTTTAACCTTGGCGATATGAACCCTGTAGAGCGCTTTTGGCGTATCCGCAACTGTCCTATTGGATGAGTTGGGACTAGTGGGGGGCGCCGGCTCCTTTGTGCCTGTGGGGCGGGGCACGGGTTGTGGAGGAGCTGCGAATCCTTCAATGGAGGAAATAAAGAGGTAAGCAAAGAGAGAAAAGAGAAGAATGATTTGCTTTGTAGGTCTACGCATCCCGATAAATACTTTCATACCTTTACCTAGAATACTCTACCAAACCAGTAGATGGAAAGCCCTATCCCGATCAAAAATAAAACCAAAGCGGCGGCAGAGAACAGGGCCGTTATCTCGGTTTTTTCAGGTTTGAACGTGAGCCGTCTTCCCAAATTTTGATAGATCTCGTTCAGGTTCGTTTCGTTGTCTGCTTTATAGTAACTCCCACCTGTCTTCTCTGCGATCTTTTTCAAGGTTTCCTCGTCTAGCCGCACCCGGAAGGAAAAACTGTTAAAGTTCAGGACTACCCCCTCCGGGCTACCCAATCCTACCGTGTAGACTTTAATCCCATATTTTGCCGCGATATCTGCCATTTCTAACGGGAGGGGACCCGTGTTGCTCTGCCCATCGCTAAGGAGCACAATCATGGCGGGAAGTTTCGTTACCGCCTCTTCTTCCGAAGGGCCGGGTGACGGGGAAGAGCCTAAAGGATTGGAAGGGGGAGTCGGAATAGATCCATAGGGTTGGGGGATGATCTGCTTTTCACCGAACTCTTCCAAGATGGCGTTGAGGGAGGTAAGGATCCCACTGCCGATGGCCGTGCCCCTCTGATAGGTGAGACGGTTGATGGCAGAAAAAATCAAGTCTTTATCTTTCGTGGGGGGTTGAACGAGGGACGCGGTTCCCGCGAATCCCACTACGCCGATCTTCGATCTACCGCCGTTCTGTTCCACAAAGGTCTTAGCAGCCGCTTTCGCTGCATCTAACCGGTTAGGCTTCACATCCTCTGCCCGCATGCTCCCCGAGTTGTCCAAAGCTAGAATGATCAATCCTTCGAAGGAAGGGAGGATCACCGTGGCTGTGGGTCGGGCAAGGCCAAAGATCAGGATGGTGAGTCCTGCAAGAACGATAATCGCTGGGATATGACGTTTTCTCCCGGGTCCCTTACCAGCGGCTTCCTTAACGATGGAGAGGCTAGAGTATTTCCAAGCGTATCGTTTCTTCCGTTTCTGGATCCATAGATACGCTGCAATGAGTAAAGGGATCAGGGTGAGGAGCCAGAGCATCTTTGGCCATAGAAAACTCATGTTTTCCTCCTTGTCGCATGACCAGCCCGGAGCTTCCTAAACCCTGAAAACCGAAGAAGTTCCCGAACTAGATCCGCATCAGTAGAAAGGGATAGCAGATCCAGGCCCCAGGACCGGAAGGTCCGTTCCAAATTGAGGATCCGTTCTTCGTTTATGCGAGAGAAATTCTTTTGGAAAGTTTTACTGTTGCTATCCAGTAGAACCTGTTCTCCCGTTTCCGCATCTTCTATCCATACAAGCCCCAATGGTGGCAGGCGGGATTCTTCAGGATCGTATACACGGATGCCGGTGACTTCGTGTTTAATAGAGAGTTGCCCCAGAATCCGTTCCCATCCAGGGACAGAGTAGAAGTCGGACATTAGGAAAATGAGGGATCGTCGGTGGATTACCATGGCAGCTGCTTCAAGGAGGATCGAGAGGTCTGTTTCGGGTACGGTCCGTTCGGTAGAGTACTCCTCGATATCCTGAATGAGGGTAAGCACCTGCTTTCTGCCTACCCCAGGAGGTCGTAGCACAGGTACCGAGCCATCGAACAGAATGGATCCTACCTTGTTCCCCCTGCGGGTAAGAAGTCGGGCGAGAATAGCGGTGCAGTCAGTCAGTAGATCCCTCTTCCGTCGTTCAGGGTTCCCGAACTCTACCGAAGGACTCAAGTCCAACAGGAACCAGGCCGTGATGTCCCGATCCTCGTGGTATCTGCGCACATAGGGGGTAGCCATTCGGGCCGTTACGTTCCAGTCGAGAGTTCGCACGTCATCCCCGTACTGGTACTCCCGAATGTCTGCAAAGTCCAGTCCAAACCCTTGGAAAAAGGTTCGGTAGTCTCCTTGGAGAAGCCCATCTAGACGGCGGATCACTGTCCAATCCAGTCGATCGAGAACCTGTTCAGCTTTTGTAGGTAGCTTCTGCATGACTCTTCAATACCTCTCGGGGCGGGGCAATGGTCTCTAGGATTCGTTTGAGGATCGTGTCGCTAGATACTCCTTCAGCCAGGGCCTCGTAGGAAAGAACCAGTCGGTGTCGCATCACGTCGAGAGCAATGTCCGCCATGTCTTGGGGGAGAACCCAGGATCGGCCTCGTAGGTAGGCGAGGGCGCGAGCTGCAAGAACGAGGTTGATGGAGGATCGGGGGCTGGCACCATAGGTGATGTAGGGTTTCAAATCCCCTAAACCGAACCTCTCTGGATCCCTCGTTGCGATGGTGAGTTTGACGGCGTATTCCATCAAAGCAGGATCTGTGAATACCTGTTCCGCTTCTTGTCGAAGTTCGAGGAGTTCAGCTACCGTAAGAACGGGCTGAACCTTTTCGAGTTTTCCCGTCATACGCTCCACGATCACGAACTCTTCCATTTCGTTGGGATAATCGATCACTACCTTCATCATGAATCGATCCACCTGAGCTTCTGGAAGCGGATAGGTCCCCTCGGTTTCTATTGGGTTCTGGGTGGCCATTACGAGGAACGGTTCTTCCACTTTATAGGTTTCTCCGCCAATGGAAACCTGCCTCTCCTGCATCACCTCCAGAAGGGCGCTCTGCACCTTTGCCGGGGAACGGTTGATCTCGTCTGCCAGAAGAAGGTTGGTGAATACCGGCCCTAGCCACGTGTTGAACTCTCCGGTTTTCTGGTTGAAGATTCGGGTTCCTACGAGGTCAGCCGGTAAAAGATCTGGGGTGAACTGCACCCTTCGGAACTTGCATTGTAAAGCTTGAGCCAGCGTCTTAATGGTGAGGGTTTTCGCGAGGCCGGGTACACCTTCCACCAGTAGATGTCCTTGGGCAAGTAGGGCGATCACCACTCGCTCCAGAAGATGATCCTGACCAACGATGACCTTCTTGATCTCGTACAGTACCTTTTGAAGCTTTTCCTGTCTTTGTTCCCGATCGTTACTCATGGTCACTCCTTCACCTTAACTTCTGAACTGTCCGTCGCATACACCGATTGTTTGTCTGAAAAGAGTCTCTCTCCTCTACCCAACCGTGCCCATTCTCACCAGGGCGGGATACCAATGGCTCCGGCCGCGGATTCTAGGGGTACCGCGAACCCTATACCGATGAACACCTCTTGCTCGGTGGGATTGAAGAGAGCCGAAACCACTCCCACCACTTCTCCATTACGGTCCAACAGGGGGCCACCCGAGTTTCCCGGATTCACGGCGGCATCGAATTGAATCAGGTTCATCATGCGTTGACCGGTACGGGGAGCATAGAAACTTCTCCCTAACCCGGAAACCACACCCGCAGATACGGAAGAGGCGATTCCAAAGGGGTTTCCCACCGCTACTACCTCGTCCCCTATCCGCAGATTGCCCGATCCAGCTAAAACAGCAGGGGTCACGTCATCCGGTACCACGGATGGTTTCAACACGGCTAGATCGTTCTCCGGATTGGCGTAGATCACCTCACCCTCCGCTTCCAACCCATCGAAAAAAGTGATGAGGATCTTTCCACCGGGAGCAATCACGTGAAAACAGGTAAGGATCGAGCCCATTTCGTCTACCACGAATCCTGTTCCTAGGGCAGCGGTATCGTCCGGTTTACCTTTGTCCGAAGATTTTGATTTACCAGGGGAAGATGGGGTCTCAGAGGCTACAGGTTTGGTGCGAATCAGTACCAACGATCGATAGATGGATTGAAAGGCTCTGTTTGCCAGCGTGGGATCCGGAGGACGCTCCTTCAGGTGAGTTTCGATGATTTGCCGCACCTGCCGAGTGGTTAGAGGTTTGGGAGGGGGTGAGATTTTTGGGTAGAGGAGGAGAGCAAGTACAGCGCCAAGGAGAGCGATGCTTATAGTCCGTATCCACGGGGGAAGGTGTCCTTTCCACTCCTTTGCCAAGGATGCCAGTTTCCCTGAAGAATTATTCGGGCGCGTATTTGATGAAGGTTCCGTAACGGTTGATGCGGTTCCAGAACCGACGATCTCACTTGGTAGGGTAGAGTTTTTTTCTTCCGAGGAAGAAAAAAGGGCGGTTGGGTGCCTACCCTTCCGGGGTGGGGACAGGCGAATCCGGCTTGGGGTTCTTGCAGTGGCCATAGGGGCCTCCCATCCAAATGATTAATAAAAATACTCAAGAATTAGGGAAAAGACAATCGAAGAAACACGGATATCCTGAGGCGATATAGATTATAATATAGGCAATGGAGAAGCGTAACCCCCGGTTTGAACCCTCCTACCTTCACCTATTTCAGGAGGGAGAACTACAGAGAAGGATATCCCGATTGAAAGAACTTTTAGAGTCTTGTGTTCTCTGCCCTCATCGGTGTGGCGTGAATCGGAAACGGGGGGAACTGGGTAGGTGTCGAACCGGTGTTCGGGCCGTAGTTTCCTCCGCTTCACCCCACTTTGGAGAGGAAAGGGTACTTGTGGGACGGGGAGGATCGGGAACGATCTTCTTTGCCCATTGTAACCTGGCCTGCGTCTACTGCCAGAACTATGAATTGTCCCATCTGGGGGTAGGGCGGGAAGTGGAAGCTGAAGAATTAGCTCGGATGATGCTGGGGTTGCAATACCAGGGGTGCCATAACATCAACTTCGTCACTCCTACCCATGTAATTCCCCAGATCCTGGAAGGACTCGTGTTGGCTATCCCACTGGGGTTACGGATCCCCCTTGTGTATAACTCGGGAGGGTATGATTCGGTAGAAACCCTAGCGTTCTTGGAAGATGTTTTCGATATTTATATGCCTGACATCAAGTATGGCCGAGATCAAGAGGCGTTAGAGTTGAGTGGAGCGACAGAGTATACAAAGCATGCCTTTCAGGCGGTACAAGAAATGTACCGGCAGGTAGGGGATCTACGGTTAACTGAACAGGGAATTGCCTACCGGGGACTATTAATTCGTCATCTAGTACTACCCGATGGGATTGCTCATAGCGACGTAGTGATGGATTTCCTTTCCAGGCTTTCAAAGGATACCTGGGTCAATATCATGGCCCAGTATCACCCTTGTTTTCAGGCAAGATCAGCCGCAAAGAATGCCCAGTATCGAGGCCTCGGAAGGCGTCCAACGTTAGAAGAAGTTGATCGAATAGTGGCGTACGCTCGAAGCATAGGTTTACGGAACGCCGGGACTTTATAGAGCTATTTTGAGGCAAGTTTGGCGCTTGTTTATTTGTCTGACTCTTCCTTTGAGTCTATTGGGGGAGTGGTGAACCGTTCCAAAGCAGCATCTAGGCTACCTTTCACCATGTACTTGAGCTGGATGGCGATTTGATAAAAATTCTGGGTTGTACCTGTCTCCTTTTTATAGTCTAGAACATACTTTTTTTGTTCTTCCGTGATGAGGCCCAAGCGAACGAAAAAATCTCCTAACAATTCATCGGTTATCAACATCGCCACCTGCCCTTTTTGAAATTACCTACATACTGATAGGGTTTCTCAGGTTTTGTCAAGGATGATTTTCTTTCTAAATTGGGAGTTTAAGACACATGGTACCCCCTGGACCTACGCAGCCCACTGGGCTAACTCATCTTTGTACTGAACTAGCAG
>CAKZQO010000321.1 GCA_937140905.1 uncultured Spirochaeta sp. | reverse complement strand
TCTACCTTCATTGCGGAGAATGGGGTAATTCTGGCCGAGGGAAAGAGATTCTCCCGGGAATTGGAACTGGTAGTAGTAGAGGTGGATCTGGATAGGCTTTTGGCGGAGCGAAGGATGTTGACGCCCTTTATGGATAAAGAAGAATCTTCCAATGGATTTCCCTATCGGATCGTTCCTGTGCTTGCAGGATGGAAAGATTCCTCCAGAAGGATAAAGCGGGGGAAGTTCCTGCGCACCATCGATCCACACCCCTTCGTACCTTCAAGTCTTACGGAACGGGATGAACGATGCGAAGAGATCTTTTCCATTCAGACAGCAGGTTTAGCCAAGCGGATGGAACACACGAAGAGTGAAACCGCCGTAGTTGGGATTTCCGGTGGTCTAGATTCCACCTTGGCCCTTTTGGTTACGGTAAGGACCTTCGATCTATTGAGGATCCCTCGCAAGCGCATACTGGCCGTAACAATGCCGGGTTTTGGAACCACGGACAATACCTACCAGAACGCTCTCCAGTTGATGAGCTCGCTGGGTGTAGCGATTCGGGAGATCGATATCAAAGCTGCCTGTCTTAGGCATTTCGAAGACATCGGGCATGATCCGAAGGAACACGACACAACCTATGAAAACGTGCAGGCTCGAGAACGGACCCAGATCTTGATGGATCTGGCCAACAAGCACAAGGGGTTGGTAGTGGGAACTGGCGACCTTTCCGAGCTCGCCCTAGGTTGGTGCACCTACAATGGAGACCACATGTCCATGTATGGAGTGAACAGTGGAGTTCCGAAAACGTTGGTCCGCTATCTAGTCCAATGGATCGCGGATCATGCGATAGAGGAGTCTACCCGAGAGGTGCTGCATCGGATCCTTTCCACTCCCATTACTCCCGAGTTGTTACCTCCAGACCCCAAGAGCAGGATCCAGCAGAAAACCGAGGATATCATCGGGCCTTATGAGCTCCACGATTTCTTCCTGTACCACTTTCTTCGGTACGGCGCTCCTCCAGACAAGATCCTTTTCTTGGCGACTGTTGCCTTTCGGGATCAATACGATGAGAATACCCTCCAAAAATGGCTCGAGGTATTCCTTCGTAGGTTTTTCAGCCAGCAGTACAAACGTTCCTGTGTCCCGGATGGGCCAAAGGTGGGGAGTATCAACCTGTCCCCCCGAGGGGATTGGCGAATGCCCAGTGATGCTTCGGTAGCTGCCTGGTTGGCTCGGCGTTTATTCGAATAGTAACCTTCGTAAAACGGTTGGGAGGATTCCTCCGTTCCGGTAATACTCTACCTCTACGGAACTATTCAGCCGACAGAGGACCCGGAATTTCTTCGTTTTTCCATCACGCGAAGTAACAGAGACTTCGAGTTCCTCTCCAGGTTGAATCTTATCCGTGATCGGGATCGAGTACAGTTCGGTTCCTTCCAATCCGACGGTTTCACGGTTCTGACCAGGAAGGAACTGAAGGGGTAGTACTCCCATTCCAACGAGGTTACTCCGATGGATCCTCTCAAAGGATTCAGCGATGACGGCCCGAACCCCTAGAAGCATCACCCCCTTGGCAGCCCAGTCCCGACTAGATCCCATCCCGTAGTCCTTGCCCGCCAGAATGATGGTGGGGGTTCCTTCTTTCTGGTATCGAAGCGCCACAGAGAAGATATCGGAGGTCTCCCCACTGGGAATATGAAGGGTAACACTCCCCTCGGTTCCTGGGACTAGGAGATTCCTGAAACGGGGGTTAGCAAAAGTTCCCCGAGTCATCACTCGATCGTTACCCCGCCGGGCCCCATAGGAATTGAAATCTTTGGGAGCCACGCCCAATTCTTGCAGGTACTTCCCTGCGGGGCTAGAGGGGGAAATAGATCCGGCTGGACTGATGTGATCGGTGGTAATGCTGTCCCCTGCCATCACCAGCACTCGTGCTTTCTCTATAGGACGGATGGTATGGGCTTTCTTGGACAGGTTCTGGAAAAAGGGAGGTTCCTGGATATAGGTACTGGAAGGGTCCCACTCGTACAGTGATGTCCCCCTAAGGGGGATGGCATTCCAGAGAGGACTAGCGGTTTCGATCCCTTCGTAGGCAGATCGGAACAATCCTGACGTGCGGTTGAGGAGGGAGATGATCTCTTCTTCCTTTGGCCACAGGTCTCGTAGATAGATCGCTTTGTCCGTTCCACAGTATCCAATGGGTTCCTTTTCCCAGTCAATGTCGATTCTTCCTGCCAGAGCGTAGGCTACGACCAATGGAGGAGAAGCAAGGAAGTTGGCGCGGGTGAGGGGATGTACTCTTCCTTCGAAGTTTCTGTTTCCAGAAAGGACCGATACGGCCACGAGTCCTCCTTCGGAGATAGCCTCCGCAATAGGTTCGGGGATCGGCCCAGAGTTCCCGATACAGGTGGTGCATCCGTACCCTACCACGTGGAATCCCAAGCGTTCCAGGTATGGCAGAAGACCGCTGGATTCCAGGTATCGAGTCACTACGCGGGATCCAGGTGCGAGACTCGTCTTCACCCATGGCTTGGATTCGAGTCCCAGTTCCACGGCCCTTCTAGCGAGAAGCCCTGCAGCGAGCATTACCGAAGGATTACTCGTGTTGGTACAACTAGTGATGGAGGCGATCACTACCGCACCATGGCCTATTTCTCTTCTCCCCTTACCTGAAATATCAAAAACAGCTTTTTTGTTCAGTTCCTCCTTGGTCAATCCGTATCCTCGTTTTTCCACTGGGCGCATCAAAGCGTCTTTCCATTCTTTCTGGACAGTGCGGAGGGGAATCCGATCCTGCGGGCGCTTGGGTCCTGCGATGGAAGGTTCAATGGTGGAAAGATCCAGTTCCAACACTTTTTCGTAAAGGGGTTCCTCCTCTTGTTCCATCCTGAGGAATCCCTGCAGGGTGAAGTACTGTTCCGCTAGTTCGATCAGGGAGGTAGGCCTTCCTGTATCTCGTAGGTACTGGATGGATCGCTCATCTGGCGGGAAGAATCCCATGGTGGCGCCGTATTCGGGTGCCATGTTGGACAGGGTAGCTCTGTCAGGTATAGACAAGGATCGGGCTCCTGGGCCAATGAACTCCACGAACTTATCCACCACCCCTTCAGAACGAAGCATCTGAGTGAGGGTGAGTACTAGATCCGTAGCGGTCACACCGGATTGCAGGGATCCGGAAAGGCGGACAGCCACCACAGAAGGAGCAACCATGTAGAGGGGCTGCCCCAGCATGGTAGCTTCTGCTTCGATCCCCCCTACGCCCCATCCCAGGACCCCCAGCCCGTTGATCATGGTGGTATGGCTGTCGGTTCCTACCACGGAGTCGGGAAACACGAGCGTACCCTGAGGAGTTTCCAGGGTTCGTATCAGGGTAGCGAGATATTCCAAATTCACCTGGTGGCAGATTCCGCCCCCGGGGGGGATCACCCTGAAATTTTGGAAAGCTTTTTGTCCCCATCGGAGGAACTCGTACCGTTCCCGGTTTCGTTGAAATTCGATCTTTAGGTTTTCTTCCGCCGCGTCCGGCCGACCCCACACATCCACCTGGAGGGAATGATCGATCACTAGTTCTACGGGAATCTGGGGATTGATTCGAGAGGGATCTCCTCCTAATCGGGCTACCGCCGAGCGCATGGCGGCTAGGTCTACCACACAGGGGACTCCGGTGAAATCCTGCAGGAGGACTCTTGCTGGGCTAAACGGAACTTCAATTGAGGAAGGAGAGGCAGGATCATACGAGAGAAACTTTTCGATATCTTTTTCGGTCACTTCTTTCCCATTCTCCGATCGAAGAACAGACTCCAGCAGAATCCGTATCGAGAATGGGAACCGACGAATCTGAGGAAATTTTGTGGCTAATTTAGACAAGCTCAGGTAAAACACCTCCTTCCCTTCAAAGGAAAATTGGGACAAACAAGAGAAGGAATCCTTAGGCAACCGGTTGAAAGAACGGGTGTAGGACATACAGCCTCCGTTGGGAAAAGGTTTTCCCCAAGAGTAATGGGAGGTCTAGGGGGTGTCAAGCGGAGTAAAACTTGTTACTATGCCAGGTATGGATACCCAGGATCGTAAGACTCTCGCGGTGGTTAGCGCGGCTCATACCTTGGTGCATCTCATAGAAGGAGCGCTCCCCCCTCTCATACCCCTTCTGTTAGGGGTGTTTGGTACCGATTATTTTCACCTAGGAATGGTGATGTCGGTCTTTT
Source organism: uncultured Spirochaeta sp. (assembly GCA_937140905.1). Lineage (GTDB taxonomy): Bacteria > Spirochaetota > Spirochaetia > DTKZ01 > DTKZ01 > DTKZ01. The sequence continues at coordinate 44,923 of CAKZQO010000321.1, read as the reverse complement.
CCTATACCTTTGGATTGGGGGCGTTTCCCTCTGGAGCGTTGGCTGATCGGGTGGGACCTACCCGACTTTTGGTTCTCTACCTCTTTGGTGCGGGGATCCTTTGTATCTCGGTATTGTTCGTGCGGAAACTCTTTCCCTTTGCTATCCTAATGGGATTTCTCGGTATCCTAGGTAGTTTCTACCATCCGGCTGCCAATACCATCATCAGTCTGGGAATCAAAGAAAGGGGAAAGGCTTTTGGGGTCAATGGGATTGCCGGCAGTCTCGGAACCTCTACCGTACCCTTCGTGGCGGCTTTCTTAGGGGCTAGGTGGGGGTGGAAATCACCCTACATCCTGTTTGGAATCGGTGTATTGATCGTAGGCTTCTTCGCTCTTTCCCTTCCTTCCTATCGGATGGAACCTATTGAGCGGAAGGAGCCTAAGGATCCTAACGAAGATCAGGGAGCTATTCCCTCAACGGAAACACTCTCTTCCCAACGAAAAGGGATCATCACTACTTCCCTCGTGCTCTTTTACCTCTCTTGCGCTCTGGGGGGAATGGGGAACCGGGGAGTATTGACCTTTTTGCCTACCTATCTGGGGAGGGAGTTTTCCCAAGTGCTCAAGGGCTTGGATCCGGTGCGGGTCGGGGGAATCTTTGCCACGGTCACCCTCATCGCAGGAGCGGCTGGGCAATATATCGCGGGAGCTCTAGTTGATAGGTATCGACCTCAACAGTTGTACATTATCACCCTTCTGATCTCTGCCGCCAGTATCCTATTGATGGCCTTCACCCGTGGTATTCCTCTGCTGTTGGGGGCGGTAGGTTTTGGCTTTTTCAGTTTTGCCATTCAACCCATGCAAAACACCATCGTTGCTCGTATCCTTCCAAAGAGACGACAGGGGGTAGGGTATGGATTCATGTTTTTTATGACCTTTGGAATCGGTTCTGTGGCAGCCGCGTTTTCCGGGTGGCTGGCTGACCGGTTTGGGTTGAGTAGCGTCTTCTGGGCGATGGGACTGTGTTATGTAGCCGCCATGTTCACTATGTATGGGGCGGAACTTCAGGCTCGAAAGCCGCAAGGGTAACGGTAAAACGGGTGCGACCGGGTGAGCTCTCGAAGGTAATGGAGCCCCCATGCTCGCGCACGATGGATCGACAGATCTCGAGCCCGATTCCAATCCCCTCTCCCTGCTTCTTGGTGGTAAAGAAGGGCTCGAAGATGAAGGGTTTGATTTCTTCCGGTATTCCAGGACCATTGTCGATGACCGAAACCAAAACAAGGGCTCCTTCCTGTTTCGTCTCCAAAATCAACTCCCCCTGATAGTTCATGGCCTGCAAGGCGTTGTTGATCAGGTTCAACCACACTTGGGTGAGTTGTGCGGAGGACCCCCACGCGTGGACTCCCCCATACCTTCGTACGATCCGCACCCCATCTTTGATTCGATTCTGGAGAAGAACCAGTACTGTCTCGATGTCCCGCTCTACCTCGACCATACCTCGCTCTAACTGGGGTTCGGATTTTAAGTACCGTCGGAGGGCCTGAACTACCGAGGAGGCTTTCTGGGCAGCCAGATCAATCACTTGGATAGAACGGAACAGGTTCAAGCTTTGGCTGATATGGTGAAGGAGTTCCCTCTTGTGCGGGTCTTTAAGCGCAGTGACAAGGATATCAAGGTAGGGAGAAATGGAGGGAGAAAGATCTTCCAGGAGTTCCACCGCCTCTTCTGGATCGTAAACCCCCGCTTCTCTGAGCTGTTTCGTTAAGAGAGAAATCTCCTCTTCGGAAAGAAGATGCGTAAAAGCGGGGGTGGAGCGGATCGTCTTGAAGACCCATAGGTAGAACTCACGATCTTCTTCCAAAAGGGAGCAGAAATAGGGGAGTTCTTTTTCAATGAAATGCTCCATCAGTTGGCCAAAGGAATGGGTGGAGGAGAGAATCGCGCCCAGTGGGGTATTCAATTCATGCGCAATCCCAGCAGAGAGCCTACCAAGGACAGAAAGTTTTTCTGCTTGGAGGAGGCGTTCCTGCGTTTTGGAAAGATTGGCGAGAACGTTCCTTAGCTCTTCGTTTGCCTTCAATAGATCTTCGGTTCGTTCCTCTACCCGACGCTCCAGTTCTGCGTTGAGAGCCCTGATTTCTTCTTCCCGTTCCTTTAAGGTTGTGATATCGATGGTAGTCCCCAGAACTCCTATGATCTCTCCCTTTGGATTCTTCAAGGGAATCTTGGTGGTTAGGTGCCAAACCCGACTTCCATCCGCCAACGTATGGAAGTGCTCCAATCCTACCTTAGCCTGGCCACTTCGAATCACTTCCCGATCCTCCGATCGATACAGTTCCGCCTGATCCTTCCAGGGCATGGCGTAATCGTCTAAACCTACAAATTCTTCGATTCTTTCTTTTCCCGTGTCACGCAGAAAAAGCCGATTACACCCCTGGAACTTCAGATCCAGATCTTTCCAGAAAACTTCTACCGGGATGGTATCGAGGACTGTACGAATGAAGGTGTTGGATTCGGCCAACTGCTTCTCCCGTTCCTGGACAGCTTCGGCCATGGATTGAAAGGAAACCCTAAGGGCTTCCAGTTCTTCGAATCGTTGAGGTGGGATGGGAAGCATATAGTTTCCCTTAGAGACCGCCTCGATGCTCTCTGTGAAAGGTTGGAACTCTTTGGACACCGCTCGGCTCACCTGCCGAGCGGTGAAGAGGGAAAGAAGGGAGAAGACGATAAAAAACGCAGACCCCCAAGCTATGAGAGTGAAAGGGTGGATTTCTATTCTTTTTTCCTCCTGTACTACCCCTACTACCCATTCAGATTCCTCCACGGGCGCAGTGGTTACGATCATTCTGCCTTCCCCAAAGATGGAGGATTCCACGATCGAGAAAGAGGGAACATGCTTTTCCAGGGTGTGTCGGACTGCGGGCACGGCTCGAATGTTTTCCCGTCGGATCACGAATCGCGGTTCCCGATGTACCACCAAGTTGCCTTCACTGTCACAGGCAAATACATCAAGGAAATGGGCTTCTCCATACCGCGGGAGAGTAAAATCCTGTAGAAACAGTTGAGGATCGATCCAACCTATGCAGATGTCTTTACCCGCTTCCAAACTCAGGGAAAACACGGGGTTGGCAAAAAATGGGTTTAACCCAATGGGAGACCAGTGGATTTGTCGGGAATTAACTTGTTTTGCGGGCAAGAGGTAAGAACAATCGTACCCGAGGATTGCTCGGTCCATGGGAGTAGCTCCTTTTACCTTGCCGGTACTCCCATCCACGATCCAGAGGGAAAGAAAAGATGGTTCACTTTGAATCAACGCTTGCCCAAAGGATTGGAACCCTTCATGAAGGGCTGTGGAAAAGGTTCCGCTAGCCCAGTAGGCCGAGGCGGTTTGCAAAACAATCTTCAAGGAAGCTCCACGTACCCTTGCCTCTTCGGCAAGTATTTGGGTGGCTGATCGTTGAAGGGATAATAACTGTTCCTTGGAACTCTTTCGCAAGAAGAGTAGGGTGATAAGCGTGATAACGGCAAAGAGAAGGATCATGACCAACGCGGTGCGGTAGATGAAGTACGCGCCAAGGTTGGTGGGTTTATTCGATTTTCCAACACCCCTAAAGATCAGCACTCTGGCTCCCTCTCCGAGATCAAGGTAAAAACTCCTTCCCGTACGGTTAGAATGAACAAGGGGCGGTACGCGTCTCCTGTTTCGTCAAAACGGATCTTTCGTTGGACTCCTTGTACTTCCTTGATCCGTTTCAATGCTTCTTTCAATGGTTCTCCGGTTTTCCGCTGCCGAAGAGCAGTTTCAAGGTATTTTACTGTTTCGTACGCGTGAACCGCTCCAAAGGGTGGAATCCGGCCGAAAGCTTCCTGGAATTTAGACTTGAACCGGAGGAACCTGGGAGAAGAGTCGAGAGGATTGTGGGATTGAGCGATAATAGCCCCCTCTACGGCCTTGCCTCCATAGGTGATGAGATCCAGGTTGTTTCCCCAACCACTTACCGCGATGATTCCATTCGGCACCCGTTGTTTAAAAGCTTGGGCGAATCCGGCTGTGTCGATCGAACTAGCCACCACGCATATCCCTGTGGCGCTTGGTTCTTTTTGCAGGGCATCATCGATCACTTCCTGATACGGAGGAGGAGTTCGGGTCAGGAACGGAAGAATAAGGGAAACGACTCCTCCCCGAACCTGGTAGCGGTTTCGGAACGTTTTGGCCCAGGCCTCTGCATAGGCCGCATTCCCTTGATCGAAGATCCCCACAAATACTTTTGGACCAATGGTTTCGATGATATGATCCGCAACCGCTATGGCTTCAGATGTGGAAGAGTTGACGACTCGGAACAAGAAATCATCCTTCTTATCGAAGATCGGCGAGGAGATGGATGCACCCAACAACACAATCTTCTTTTCGGTGAGGAAAGGGAGTACGGCATCCGCTATAGCGCTAGTCGCGTACCCCATAACGACTTCAATACCCATTTCCGCGAACTCTTTCGCGTTGGCCAACGCTCTTCCTTTGTCCCCCCCATCGTCTCGAACGATTAGTTTAATCCGAAACGGACCTTCCTCTTGGTTTATTTCTTCAACTGCCAAGAGGGTCCCTTCGTATAGATCTTTTCCAAGGCTCGCTCCTCTCCCCGTGAGAGAGGTAGAAAACCCTATTGAATAATCCGTTTTTTGGTTACAAGAGGCAAGTAGAAAAGCGATGATTCCTACAATGATAAGGATGGTAGAGTAGAATCCAATCGAACTTGAGGTTCGCTCAGTCAGAGCTTTGTTCATACTAAAAAGTATCGGTTTGCGAGGTAAGGCTGTCAACTGGAGAACAAGGGAACAAAAAAAGCGCCCTCTAGAGGGCGCTTGATGGTTCGAAAAATAAGCACGCGTCAAACAAGATTCGTTCTTGTTGACATGTCTACTCCAGGGATCTAGGCTTTTAGAACTTCATGTAGAATCTGCCGAGGATGTAGACCACGTTCGTGATGGGGTTGTTGGTTCCCATCAAGGGCCAGCGGTACCCGACTTCCAGTTCAATGGGCATGAAAGTCTTGGTGAAGAAAAGACCAAGGGCAGGGGTTACGGAGAGGATGCTGGACGCGGAATCCGGTATTTTCGTTCCTTCGATCTTGTAATCGGGGGTCATCTTGTAGGTGAAGGGGAGGAAAGCTTTGAACACAAGCCCATCCGCGACCGGCGCCCAGTACTGGGGTTCGATCTCAATGGTCCAATCGTAACCCTTAGCTACTTTCTTATCATCTCCGAAGTTCACACTATCAGAAACCTTCTGCTCTGGGTAATAGATGAACTCGCTATAGAGGTTCACGAAGAACTCGGGGGTCACGTTATAGTCGAAGTACAACCTAGCCCCTAACCCCCATAGATGGTTGTCTGGTTCTTTGGCAACAAAGGCTTCGTCTAATGTGGGTTTTACATCAGCGGCACTCGCTCCAGGCAAAGGGATCTTGATGCCGGGGGCGACAGAAAAGCGCATAGTATCATTTAAGACCGGAGCCTTCTTACCCATAATCTGAATCTTTGCCCCTACAAATAAGTCGAAAAAGGATCCGAGGGTAGCCTGATCGAGGTAAAAGGGAACAGGAGTGGTAGGAGGAAGAGGAAGGCCCAATGCGCCCGCAGGTACCGTTGTTTTATCGAATCCCATCGTGGACCAGAGGTTCCACCCAGGAGTCCACTGGATTGCCGCGGTGATCCAGTCGGTCACGCCGTATTCAAAAGCGATCCCCACATTGAAGTATTGAATACCGTCTGATTTAGTTCCGACAGCGCTCGTAATATCCTGCGCCTCCCCATCCTTGTCCCATTGTTCCTTGGCAAAACCATAGCTTGGGGCTATCGAGATCCGGAGCACCCCCTGGGGCAACACGAGGGCGTCGTCGGCGAATACGGGCAACACAAGGCTTGCCAGTACGATCAGGATCCAGAGTCTTTTCATAGGTTTTCTCCTTGCATGATAAAGATTCAGCATTTCGCTACTACCTATGATTAACGAAAAATCGCCAGTCGTCAAGCCGTTTTATCGGCCATTGACCGAATTATAAGAATTGACTGAAAGCAGAAAAAAGTCTAACTTTCGCCGGAACACGATGAGAAAGGATAATTCCTCTCTGTTTTTCATTTAACTGCAATCATGAGAAATTAAGCGGGAAAAAATGAATTGGAAATGAATCTTTATGCTTGTATATCTACTGCCTGCCCTACGGATTGGTCGGTCACTGGTTCAGCAGGAGGAGGGGATGTGTTTTCGGCCACTGGAGTAGCCGGTGGAGCAGGGGCAGGATCTACCGGGATGGGGGCGGGATTCACGGGATTAATTTCCATATAAGTTACCTCTATATTACAAGAATATGCATGTACACGGTAAAAGTCAAATGTTCCCGCTTTTTAACTATGGATGCTCTTTAATTTCTGGTTGATTTCCTCGGGATTGAACACTTCTGGATTATAATCGCCTACCCAATCGAGAAGCTCCCGATACTTTTTCTTGTTGGGGGAATGCAGCGCCTCCAAAATTTCCTCGTATCCCGAATACCCTCCGCAATCTTCGGGAGGGCAGGCTCGTTTGTCCGCTAAACAAATCGATTTGCCACGACTCTCCTCTTTTACATCTTCTTCCGAAAGAACCTTTTCTACGATGATGGTGTGCCCCCAGTTATCGCCAAAATCGTACGTGTAAAGGAATCGTTGCTTGGGTTGTAGATTCAACTTCTGCAACGTAACGGATTCATCAGAAATTACTTCAAACCCTTCCGTGTCGGGCGGCCCGTATGATTTATGATCGATCAGGAATTCATATAGATGGTAATCTTTCCATCCCATTGCGATCTGAATCACCCTATGAAGATCGCTTAACGTCAAGTTCCCAGGGACCTGAACGCGTCTCCAAATAGGGGGACGAATATACTGGAGCTGAATCTTCAGCACATAATAGGGGAGTTTTTTTCTCTTGGCGCTTTTCGCGCTTAGAGAGGATGCTTCCGCTCCCTCCTTCTGAGCTTCTTGTTGTTTTGGTTTTGCCTTCTCCTTCTGCGGCTTGGGAACACTGTCCTTTGATAAAGGGGGTGAGGCGTTTTTTTTCAGGGCGTTTTCCACCCGGGTGCGTATTTCCTGAAAAGTCTGCTCCATCAACGGAATGACGGACAGGGTTTCCGAAAGCTCTGTTTCTGTGCCCGGATTCTTCCGGTTCAAGATCTGTAGATACCGTTCCAGAAAATCGAACATCTGAGCCAGACTTAGAAACTCATTCTTGGGTAGATCCTTTGGGTTTACCTGTCGACGATCCAGATCCCGAAGCCAAGCGATATGTTGGTCCAAGATCTGAAGGATCTGACTTCTTACCGTCCCCGTATGCCGGTCGGTAAAAGAATTGTAGGATCGTTTCACCCGTTTCCAGAGGTCGTCGAAGAATTTAAAGAAAGAATCCATCTGTTCTTGAGAGTGGAAATAGGTTCCCCGACCGGCGAAAATTCTACTCAGCACCTGTTCAGGGGTTGCGTTCCCTTGGAAAAAGGCGTCTCGAATGTAAGCTTCGATGGAACTTTCCTCCAAGGACAATCCAATATCTTGGAGGATTTCCCCCATTGTTCCGGATTTCCCCTGGGGCTCTTCGGGATTCGGTAGATCCAACTCTTCGTTGGCCACATGGGGAGTGTGCCAAAGACGATTCTCGAGTCCCACATCGACGAAATGGATAAGGGAGGAAGATTCGATAAACCCACCTAAATGAATGGGTGGGTTGGATAGAACTTTTTTCCCCGCGTAATAGTAGGCATAGGCAATCTGCTCTTCGATAGGGTATTTTAGGTCTAGATCCTCGAAACTCTGATAAAACCCCTGTTCTAACGCGCGCATCCACTCGGTTCCCGCTTTCAACAGGCTCTGGCGTTTTCGCTTGGAAATGGGATCTATCTGATAGGAGCCTTTCACCCAATCGAGAACTGTGACAAGGAAACCACTCCCGCTCTTGAGCTTCCATCGTTTAATTCGTTCGGTGAGGTCGAACGCCTCCACTTCTACCATCCTGCCTTCATCACCGCGGGCACTTTCTTCTACGTAACGGTTGTGGGGGTTGCCCCGACTAAAGAGACTATAAAACACGTAGAGATCCCGAACTCGTTTTCGAACTCTACAGGATGGGATCGGCTGGGAATTGGGATCCAGTAACTCTACTTCCCAGGGTTTGATATAAGGGTTTAGGAAGGGAAGAAACCGGTGCCCTGGAATGAGGTACCCGCTACTCAACTCTTCATCGGTAGGAGAAATGAGGAACTGAGCGTTCTTGAAGAATAGATGCCTTGGTTGGAACAGGGTGAAATCCGTCGAAAAAACTAACCCTTCGGATTCTAAGAGATCCAGGACGGTTTTATCGTTCTCGAATGGGATTCCCTGTTTTTTAAGGTAATCCTGTAGATCCACGTACCGGAACTTCTTCCTGCACCCAAATACGAACTGCCGAATGGATTCTTTTAAGGATTTCTGGGAACTCATCTGTTTTATGTACCTTCCTCTAATTTCGCTGCTTTCTCCTCCACAACCGCTTGTTGAGATTCGGTGAAACTCCTAAGCCATTCTTTATAGGAGGGATTCGACAATGCCAGAATCCGAAGAGCCAGAAGGGCTGCGTTCTTGGCCCCATTTACCGCAACGGTTGCCACGGGGACTCCATTGGGCATCTGCACGATGGACAGGAGGCTATCCAAGCCGGAAAAAGAGGTAGTCCGGATGGGTACCCCGATCACGGGAAGCCGGGTAAGGGAAGCGGTCATTCCTGGAAGGTGGGCGGCTCCCCCTGCTCCCGCGATGATCACCTGGATGCCCCGCTCCTCTGCTTGCTGGGCGTAACGCACCATTCGAAGAGGGGTGCGATGAGCGGATACGATGGTGATCTCATAGGGAACCGATGCCTGTTTCAAGATTTCCGTCGCCTCTTCCATCACCGGAAGGTCCGAATCACTTCCCATGATGATTCCCACGATGGGGGTATGGACTTTCTTCTTCATAGGTTCTTACGTTTCAACACTCCTCACCTTAAGTATACCTCGAATCTGTTCCGCTTTCCGAAGGACTTCTTCGGTTGTGGTTCCCAGAATCGTGACGTGCCCCATCTTGCGAAAGGGTCGGACTTCCCGTTTCCCATACAGATGGATGGAAACCCCTGGTATGGATAAGGCTTCCTTGAATCCTTCCACGAACGGAACGCCTAGTGCATCTGATTCTCCTAACAAGTTGAGCATTATCGCGGGCCGAATCAGGTCAGTCGCTCCTAAGGGTAGGCCCGTGATAGCTCGGATGTGTTGTTCGAACTGGGAGGTAAGGCAAGCTTCGATGGTGTAATGCCCGGAGTTGTGAGGCCGGGGAGCTACCTCATTTAAAAGTACCTTTCCTTCGGAGGTTAAAAAAAGTTCGACCCCAAACACCCCTACCCCTTCTAAAGCCTCCACGGCCAGGCGAGCTACCCTATAGGCTTCATTTGTTACATCGGATGGAACGCGGGCGGGAGCAAGGACAGTGTCACAGATGTTGTGATCGGGATTGAACACCATCTCCACCACGGGGTAGAGGGCTGTATTTCCCTCCCGGTCTCTAGCCACGATAACTGCCAGCTCTTTCTGGAAGGGTATATACTCCTCTATGATCGATGGGACGTCCGTGAGGGGATCAGCGGGAGATCTAAGGACTTTTACTCCTCTCCCATCGTACCCGCCCTTACGGCTCTTCTGTACCAGGGGGTAGGAGATCCCATTGGATTGGGTAAGACTTAAGAGAGTGTTCCCCGGATCTTTACCGGTTCCATCGAACCGGAAGAACCGAGGCATCGGTACCCCGGCTTTGGATAGGACCTCTTTCTGTACCAACTTGTCCTGGATCGTTTCCAGAAGGCGTGGGGAAGGGTAGAGCTGATACCCCGCATCCTCTGCTTCCCGTAGGGTCTTCGTGTCGATATGCTCAATTTCATAGGTAGCTAGATCAGAATGCTCTAGAAGTTTGCGTAAGGAGACAGGATCGTACAGGCTCCCTTGAATGAAGTGGTTGGCTAAAGGTTTGGCAGAGGCGAAAGGATCAGGGTCTAACACCACGTACTGGAATCCTAGCTTACAGGAACAGTAGATCAACATACGACCCAACTGCCCCCCTCCGATGATTCCTATGGCACGAGGCAGATTGCCTGAAATGGGTGTATTCATGGGATGCTCTATTGTACAGGATCGGGGAAGCTTTAGGAAGCCTCCTTTCCTTCCCGAACCTTGAACCTCCCTACCAGAGCATCCACAGATTCGATAGTATCTCTACTTATCTGACTTTCGTCCCTCACATGGACAACTGCGGTATTGATCTGGGAAGCTCCGGCGGCCATTTCTTGGGCGCTCTGGTTGATCTGCCGGGTAATATCCGAAAGGCGATGCATTTCCTCTAGGATAGCTTTACTCCCAAGGAGGATCTCGTTGGAGCCATTCTTGATCTCCGAAGTAATCTCGTTTATCTGTTGAATGGCCTGAAGAACCTGAGAACTTCCCGCGCTCTGTTCTTCCATCGCGTTTCGAATTTCTAATTCCTGGTCCCGAACCTTCTGGACTCCTCCTAAGACTTCTTCGTACTTTGATTCTGCGTCCTGGGCATAGGAAACCGCTTCGGCAATGAGTTTCCGCACCTCGTTCAGTACTCGAGAGATAGATTTTGCCTGTTCTCCCGCGTTTTCGGCCAACTTTCGGATTTCTTGGGCCACCACGGAAAAACCCGCTCCTGCGGCTCCCGCATGAGCCGCTTCGATCGCGGCATTCATAGACAGGAGGTTCGTCTGCTGGGCAATGTTCATGATCACCCGGTTGGCTTCAATCATCCCTTCCGAAGCTGCGGAGATCTTCTGCACGAACTCTACCATTCCCTGTAGACGTTCTTTCCCCACTCCAGAGGCAGATAGAAGATGTTCGATGTTCTCCTTGTTACGCTCGACCGTGGAGTGCACGGAACGGATGTTGGCTACCATCTCCTCGATGGCGGAGGAAGCCTGGGTAATGCTGGCCGCTTGGCTAGCAATGAGATGGTTGAAGGATTCAATGTTACGATTGATCTGCTCAACGGTAGCGAGAGTCTCGGTTACGCTGGAAGACTGATTCACTACCTGATTCTTCACCGATTCGATATTGGCTGCGATTTCCGTAACCGCAGCGCTCGTCTCTGTCATATTGCTGGCCAGATCTTCTCCGATCTGTTTCAATTTTCGTACCGCTTCTCGGATACTTTTGACGAGACTTTCGAGGTGATCGAGGAAGGTGTTGAACCGTTGCCCCATTTCTCCCAATTCGTCCTGCGTGTGCACACCTAGACGAATGGTGAGATCTCCTGCCCCTTCGGCTAGGTCTTTAGCAATCAGCGCCGTTTGCTGGATGGGACGAACGATGAGGTTGCTCACCCAAAGGACAAGAAGGGCAATCATAACCATAAGGGCAGAAAACACGATGATGACGGTTCGCAGTAGGTAGAATACCCGTTCCAATAGTTGCGAGATAGGCACGGCTACCCCTAGCACCCATCCCGGGGAACTAAGAATGGGGGCAAAAAATAACTGTTCTGCCTCCCCATCCGGTCGGGTGATCCGAGCAGTACCAGGTTTCTTGGCAAGCATTAGTTTCCCTGCTTCCTCTAGACCCTTGAACCCTACCTTGCTGGAATCCAGGACGTTCAGTTTCAGTACCATATCTTGATTGGGATGGGCTATCACCTGTCCAGAACCATCCACGATCCAACCGTACCCATTTTTTCCGATTTTGATGTCTCCGGCAATTTTGCTGATGGTGTCTAGAAGAACGGTGCCTCCGAAAATCCCTACTTTTCTGCCCTGATTGTCTTTCACTCCATACGCGATGACGAAGATCTTCTGCCCCGTTGCTTTGGAAATCACGGGGTTGCTGATATCGTAGGGTTCGTTGTCCTGGAATATGGCCCGGAAGTAGGTTCGATCCGAAACATTTGCAGTGGGACCAGAAACGATGTCTGCACCCTGTTCTTTCCTGTACACATTAGGCGAAGATCCATCGGGATAAGCGATGAAGAACATTTCGAAATCGGGTCGTTCCCGTAAGCGTTCCATAAAGTCTTCTTTGATGGCATCCCATTGCATCGTTCGAGTGATATTCCGTTCTGCTTGGGCTCGGACTTCCCGAATAAGCCCGATGAGCCATTGATCCACCACGTCGGCGCCCCGATTGGCTACCTCTTGAGAAAGGTTGAAAATAATTGGTTCCACGGTATTCCGTATCTGAATATACGATACAAAGGCCACTATAATGGAAATGAGCACTACAGGCCCCAAGAGTAGGGCCAACATTTTGTACCTTAGACTTGTGTTCAGCATTGGGATAGTATACTAACAATACCTAAATAATGAATAGGTATATGCCCTCAGGATCTACCCGCATTACTCTTTGTCTGGTTGGCTATCTATCCATTTGCCGCTTCGGGATACAGCCTTTTTCCATCCCGCATAGAGCCGTTCTCGTTCTTGTGCCGGAAGGGTCGGATGGAATCGTCGCTCTTCTTTCCAGTGGTGGGTAAGGTCTTCCAGATCCTTCCAGAATCCGCATCCTAACCCGGCGAGGTAAGCCGCTCCTAATGCAGTTGTTTCCGTGACTTTGGGCCGCGAAACGGGAACCCCCAGGATATCCGCTTGGAACTGCATGAGGAAGCTGTTTGCCGAGGCTCCTCCGTCTACCCGAAGTTCGGCCAGCTTAATTCTTGAATCCTTTTCAATGGCGTCCAGCACGTCCCGACTTTGATACGCGATGGATTCGAGAGCTGCCCGCGCAATGTGGGCCCGGTTGGATCCCCGGGTAAGGCCGAATATGGCGCCCCGAGCGTACATGTCCCAATAGGGAGCGCCCAGTCCCGCGAAGGCGGGCACGATGTACACCCCATTGTTGGACCCCGCTTGGAGAGCCAAAGGTTCCGTCTCCGCGGCGGTTGAAATGATCTTCAGTTCGTCCCGGAGCCACTGTACTACCGCGCCGGCGATGAACACGCTCCCCTCCAGACCGTAGTACACTTCCTTGCCCAACCCGTATGCGATGGTGGTAAGAAGGCCGCTTTGGGAAGGCACGCGGTTTTTCCCCGTGTTCATCAGGAGGAAGCATCCGGTACCGTACGTGTTCTTTGCCATTCCGGGCCGGAAACAGGTCTGGCCAAACAGGGCGGCCTGCTGATCGCCGGCGATCCCATCGATGGGTACTTCGACGCCACCGGTTAGTTTAGGATCAGTGAATCCGAAACGACCGCTACTAGGTTTTACGTCAGGAAGGATCGACGATGGAATTTTAAGAGCCGCCAGAAGCTTAGCGTCCCACCGTAGGGAAGCAATGTTGTATAACAGGGTACGAGAAGCGTTGGAAAAGTCGGTCGCATGAACCTTCCCCCCCGTGAGGTTCCACAGGAGCCAGGTATCGACGGTTCCAAAGGCGAGTTTCCCTTCTTCGGTTTTCTTGCGCGCTCCGTTTACGTTATCCAGAATCCACTTTACCTTGGTCCCTGAAAAGTACGCGTCCACAACGAGTCCTGTGGCTTCCCGGATGTACGGTTCCAGCCCCTCTGCCTTCAACTGGTCGCAGATGGGAGCGGTTCGTCGGCATTGCCAGACAATGGCATTGTATACAGGCTTCCCCGTTGCTCGATCCCAGAGGATAGTGGTTTCCCGCTGGTTGGTGATACCAATCGACGCTAAGTCCTTCCAGGAGACCCCCGCTTTGATCACCGCCTCTTGCATCACCGTGAGCTGGGAGTTAAGGATATCCATGGGATCGTGTTCCACCCATCCCGCTTGGGGATAGATCTGGGGGAACTCTTTCTGCGACGTAGCCACGATTTCCCCTTCCCGGTTGAACAGGATGGCCCGGGAACTGGTGGTTCCTTGATCTAACGCAAGAATGTAGGATGGCATAAGTATTCACTCCTTTGATTCAGTAAGGATAACGCTCTTTGCCATTGACGCGAGCTTTGTCCCATGTTCTTCACAAATGCTAACCATTTAATGGGAAGGCCCATGTCTATTTAAAGCAAATCAAAAGAGCTGTTCACACGATAGTGTAAAAGGAAAATCCGGAACATGAAAGAGGTTTTTTCTTGTGAGGAAGAAAAAATGGAAGTATAATCTAACCTGTACCGAGATCCTGAAATATGGATATCTATGCTGCCATTTCCCTAAGCATGTTCCATATTTCCCTCGCCTTTGGAATCTACGTTCTCGTGCTGGATCCGCGAGATCGAACTCATCGAATGTTTTTTCTCCTATCTTTGAGCGAGGCATTCTGGAATTTCTTCACGGTTTTCGTTTTTTCCGCGGACACCCTTGAGACGTTATGGCCTCGATTCCGTGTGGGCGCCACGTTCGGGATCTTTTTTGTATCTAATGTTTTACCTTTTGTCCTTATGCTCACTCGCCATAGGCATCACAGGTGGTTGATTCCCCTGCACTACCTCCTTTCTCTACCCGTACACTACCGGAACTGGACTTCCTTCTTTGTCTTCGAACGAATCGAGAGAGCGGGAAGTACTTGGGTCTTCTATCCGGCTCTCCACTCCCTCTGGGTTAATTATTGGATCCTCTATTCCCATGGTTCGGTTATTCTCTCTTTGATTCTCCTGTATCGATGGTGGAAACGGGCGGATTCGGAACGAGTCCGAAGACAGGCCCGGATCATCTTCTATTCCATGCTCTTGTTCTTTGTAGGGGCCTCGGCGAATGATCTCCTTATCGCGTATCGGGTGGGAATACCCGTGATCAGCCCCTTCTACTTCGTCATTTTCCTCGCGGGAACCTGGTACGCTATCGTGAAGTATCGGTTTCTCTCCATCACGCATAAGACGGTGTGCAAGGATATTCTGGAAAACATGAACGTGGCGGTTCTTCTTCTCGATCCCGGACTCCGCATCATGATGATCAATAAGCGTGCCCAAGCGCTTCTACAGAAATCGATGGAGGAAGTGATTGGGAAAGATATAACTACCGTGATAGGGGACGATACGCTCCTTCGAGAGGGATTCCGACGATTATTGGAAGGTAAACTGGAAAAGCTTTCCTATATGGTGCAAGTTCCGCGAACGAATGAACTGGAAGGGCTGGAACTTACCCTTTCCCTTGTGCGGGACTGGATGGGGGAATTGTTGGGAGTCCTTCTCATCGGGCAGGAAGTCCGGGGACTGAAGCAATTCTTACATCGATTTCATCTTACCTGGAGGGAATGGGAAATCATCCAGCAGGTTCTTTCCGGGGCCACAAACAAATGTATCGCTGATCATCTCTCTATCACGGAGCGCACCGTGAAATCCCACGTAACTCATATCTACAACAAACTAGGCGTCCGGAACAGGGTGGAGCTTTTGAAGATGATCAAAGACTCGAACCTGCCGTTCGAGTCCTATCCAAGCAAGAGTATGCAACCTCTATTAAGGGCTAAGGCTCCCTAATGAGGGGAAGGAGTTTTTTTAGTTCCTCCGCGTTTTGTGTCGCGTAGGCCGCGAAATCGTTATTGAAGAAAACGTAGATTTCGCGGACGCGTGAGACGAACATCCTTTGGAACCATGAAAGGATCTCGAGAAGTTCTCCATGGGTGCACTGGTGAGAGTACCACTTGCTTGGACCGTGTAATCGAAGGTATCCGGGCCGTGCCGTAATCCAGCCAAGGGGTGATGATCCTGGGAACTTTCAGTACATACCGAATATCAAAATTCTAATTTACAATTCATGAAAGTTATTGCATAATCCGTACCAGTATGACTAGTTGTCCAGAGTGCGGGTTCGAATTCGTACCCGAAGAAGGCTGTGGGGTTTGCGGGTTCCAGGAACAAGGCAGGGGGAAAACACCCTCTCATCAGCCTGTTCCTCCCACCTCATCATTTCGATCGTTAAGGATCTCCTTCGCGTTATCGATCCTTTTTCTTGCAGTGGCAGTGGGAGTGTACCTCGGTACGCCCTATCGAAGGGTATTGCAATCTCCCTCCGTGGTGGGAGGGGAACAAGGCGGAAGTGTTTCTCCCAACGTGGGACAAGCCGCTTCTCCTTCGATGGGAATGACAGGGAATCTGGGAAAGGTAGGAAAGAATACCCTTGTCCCGGCTTTCGATATCACCCAGAGGAAAGAACTACCTCCTACCGATTCGTATGAGCGGTACCTCCAATGGATGCTAAAGAACACTAAACAGACGGAACCTTTTTTGAAAGCGAAATGGGAGCGATCCCGGGAAATTCTGCAACGGCAGGATATCGTGGAGGAACGGGTGCTACAGGCTTTCCTGATGGCTCCCCGAGAGGAGTTCTGTCGCCCTTACAACCGGAAGAACGCATACGCGGATGCCGCTATGCCCATCGGGTATGGGCAGACCATCTCGGGTCCTCACATGGTGTCCCGAATGACCCAGAACCTCCGGGTGGAACCCCATCATCGAGTATTGGAGATCGGTACAGGCTCCGGGTACCAAGCATCGGTGTTAGCGGAACTCTCCAATTTCGTGTTCACAATCGAGATCGTTCCAGAACTCACCCAGGAAACAGACGAAATCTATAAAAAGTTGGAGGCAGACTATCCCCAGTACAAGAACATCAAGCGGAAGAATGCCGATGGGTACTATGGTTGGGAGGAGTACGCTCCCTTCGATCGGATCATCGTGACCTGTGGAATCGATCACATTCCTCCACCCCTTCTCCAGCAGTTAACACCGGGAGGAATCATGGTGATCCCGGTCGGGCCACCCTCTGGCCAGACGGTCATGAAGGTGACGAAGAACGTCGCGCCGGATGGCTCGGTAACCCTAGAACGGGAAGATATCTTCCATGGCCGACGGAAAGTGATTTTTGTTCCCTTTACTGCCGGTAAAGGGGAAGTGCATTCCATCGAAAAAGACTTACAGAAAAAAGACTCAGAAAAAAAGGAACAGAAGTAGGATGCGTATCAAACTCTCCTCCTTTCGGTTGGCGGCACTGTTCGTGCTGTCTGTGACCCTCATTGCGTACGAATTGTCAGTAATGCGGACCTTTGCGGTAGGAAGCTGGTCCAATTTCGGCGCCATGGTGATTAGCATTGCTTTGTTGGGGTATGGCCTTGCAGGCACTCTCCTGACCTTCCTTGAGGAGCGCATCCGGAAGAACGCGGATGCGTGGTTGCTAGTATCCGCTTTGTTGCTAACCCCGGCGATGGCTGCCGCTCATATCGTGGCTCAATGGGTACCCTTCAATCCTCTTCTCATTACGATGGATTCGAAGCAGATCCTTTGGATTGCTTCCTACTATGTGGTGTATTCGGTCCCCTTCTTCATCGGCGCGGTATTCATTGGAGTGTCCTTCATCGCTTTCCGGGACAAGATCCATCAACTTTACTTCTGGAACATGCTCGGTTCAGGAATCGGAGGGTTCTTCATTCTGGGTTTGATGTATGTCCTTCCTCCGGATCGCTTGGTAGGACCCCTTGTGATCCTAGCAGCAGTTGCCACCTACCTATGTACTCTCGAATACCGATGGGAATTGCGTAGCCCGATTCTGAATCCCTGGAAGGTCTCTACCGTGGGATTGACCTCCCTTCTTTCGGTAGTGGTCCTTCTCGTAGCCGGAGAGATTCGAGTATCCGATTTTAAGCCTATCAGTTACGCCCGGCAGTTCCCCGATTCCAAACAGGTATACCACGCTTACGGGCCGTTGGGCGAGTTCGACGCCTTTAGCAGTTCCTTCTTTCATTTCGCTCCGGGATTGAGCGACAATGCCAGCTCTAACATTGCCCGTATGCCACAGAACGCCTTCCTAGGACTGTACATCGACGGGGATGGGCCCATTGGAATCATGCGCAAGCTGAAACCAGGGGAAGAAGCCTACATGAACTACCTTCCTATGGCAGCCCCCTACCTTCTATTGAAACAACCGAAGGTGCTACTTCTCCGGTTAGGGGGAGGGATCGGCGCTTTCAGCGCCCTCCATCATGGTGCAAAACAGGTCACTGTGGTCGAGAATAACCCATACCTCCTACGAATGCTGAAGCATGACCCCTACTTCCGGGAGTTTACCGACAATCTCCTGTACGATCCTCGAGTCCGAGTCGTACAGACGGAACCTCGGGCCTTTACGGGTAGTACGAAGGAGCGATTCGACCTGGTAGAGATCAGTCTGATCGATTCCATTGGACTTTCTTCTGCGGGAGGGTATCCCATCACGGAGAACTTCATCTACACGGCGGAAGGGATCCGATCCTACCTGTCCTGTTTGGAGCCCACCGGGGTTTTGGCAGTGACAGTATGGAACCGGTTGAACCCTCCCCGGAACGTGCCCAAATTGCTTTCAACCATTGTCGCCGCTTTGAAGATGGACGGGGCTGCCCAACCAGAGAAACAGATCTTTGTTTTCGATCTTCTTCTGTCTACCGCCACAGTGTTGGTGAAGAAGACTCCTTTTGAACCCAAGGAGATCGAAACCCTTCTCGAATTCTGTAAAAAGATGTCTTTCACCCCCTGTTTCTACCCGGGCAAGTCGGATCCTAAACGAACTTTCGATGAGATCCTCGAGGGGTACGACAAGCAGATGAAGGGAGGCACTGCCTCTACCGATCTTCTTCCTGAAGAGCTGTATCAGTATACGGTTTCCTGGCTTACCCAAGGGAAGGAAAGGGAGTTGTACAAACGGTACGTGTTCAATATCGATCCCGCGACAGATGACCGGCCGTACTATACCGCCTACGTGAAACCCGCTTCCGTTCCCCTCGTTGTAAAGAACCTGAAGGATCTATCAGAGGAATGGGGGTATATCCTTCTGGTAGCCACCTTCCTCGTGTCCATTCTGTTTGGGGCGTTGATCATCGCAGTACCAGCCATTGGCCGTTGGGAAGAACTGTTCCAGAACCGGAAGGGAACCCTTCAGGTCCTAGTGTACTTTTCCTGCTTGGGGATCGCTTACATGCTGGTGGAAATATTCCTTATCCAGCGGCTTTCCTTCTTCTTAGAGGACCCCATCTTTTCTACCTCTGTTGTAATCACGGCCATGCTGGTTCTTTCTGGTGTAGGTAGCTTGACAAGCGGTCGGTTAACTCTTCCTCGTAACCGACTCCTTACTATTGCCGTGGCAGGAATTAGCCTTTCCATCCTTTTCTATATCTTACTCTTGTCTCCGATTCTGGATGCTCTTCTAGGGGCACCGCTTTTCGTGAAGATCCTCCTTTCGATCCTGTTCATCGCTCCTTCGGCCTTTTTCCTGGGAATGCCCTTCCCCACAGGACTCTCCTATGTTTCCCAGAAGCGTCCCAACCTGATCCCGTGGGCGTGGGGAGTGAACGGGTGTCTATCGGTTACAGGTTCGGTTCTGGCGCGGTTAGCTTCGGTTTCCTTCGGTTACAGGCTGGTTTTATTAGGAGCGATCCTCCTCTACCTGCTGGCCTGGTGGATGTTCCAGAGCTTAGTTCGACAGGAACCTATGGAGGGGCCGACAGAGAAAGGTACGGAATCAGGGACGGAGTCTACGGAATCACCAATGGTTCCGAAAGAACAGGAGGGCCTCGTCCAATAACCTTCGGTATTCCAGGTAGATGTCGGCAGGGGGCGTTTCGCTCACCGGAGACTCAAGGAAGAAAGGGAATACCTCTACTTTCGCAGGACTAAAAGAAGCAAGGCAGCGGAGGATGGAATCCCTCCGCTGTTCTATTCGCTGGCGATCCGAGTAGGGATCCCCTCGATGCTCGTTGTGTCCAAAATCGTCTATCAGAAGGATACGCTGGAAAGTTTTGAGGGGCAGTTTCTTGTTCACCTGTTCCCAAAACGCAGGATCCTTCTTCCAGCATCCTAAGTCGGCTGAGTTGGCAATGAAAACGATTGGGGTGGGTTTTGGGGATAGAGAAGGGCTATCACTAGTGTTTTGCGATAGACAGGCCTGCTCAGGATAAATCCCTCTCCGTATCGGCGTACTCCTGATTCCCCACCGCCGCAAGTTACAGCGGAGGAAAGCCGTGCATTCTGCGTAGTGATCGGTAGCGATTAAAAAGGTATCCAAAGGCTCATCGCTCCTCATCCTTTCTTTAAAGTAGGGGCCCTTTAACAAGGCTTTCCAACCAGGATCGATTCGGGAGTTCTGGAAGTATAGCTGAACGAATCTGTAGGTGATATCGATGAGGAAGGGATACCGACTTCGGTGCACGAACTTTTTTCCAAGCCTTCCCATAAAAGGAAGGGAATCTCGCGAAAGAAGCTCCCCAATTCTCTGAGCAAGGACCTCTGCGTATCCCTTGGAAGTAAGCCCCCCTTCCTCCCAGGTGGGGAATACTAGTTCTTCCCAGAACATAGTAGGATCTCTAAAGCCTAGTTGGGCAAGCCCGGATGTTCGTAATGCTCGCGCCAATCGGTCTTTTCGGCCAAAGAGAACGGTCTGTATACTCAATGTCCCCGCGAAGTCGAGAATGATGAGCCGATTGGACTCTGCTTTTTTTACGGTTTCCATTTTTCCATCCTATAGGCAGAATCCCAGAATAGCCATTCCAACCGGGTAGAGGTAACGAAGGCATCAAGCATGCGACTCCGGGTTAATTCGGATGTGGATCCTACTGCTTCCTCGAGGATTTCGATGGCCCGCTCGGTTGCCTCTCCGAAATCTTTCCCCGCGTAGGTCTCGATCCAGCACTCGAACGGATTGGGTTTTACGGCTGCGCGATATATAAAAAGGCCAACCTCTCGGTACACCCAGAAGCAGGGCAGGATGGACGCTACCCCCTCTTCGTAAGAACGCAAAGAAACTGTGGCTAGTAGGAAGTGTGTATAGGCAAAACACGCGGGAGATTTGATCTGGATGGGATCCTTCACGCCATACTCGGTGAAGTAGATCTGGTGCATTGCCTCCTCTACGGTGAAAATGCCCGAAGCGAACCGTATAAAGTCCCGCATTCTTTTAGGAGAATCCGAACGAGCGGCTAAAAGGGAAAGGGCTTTCCCATACTCGATAAGGTAGAGGGCGTCTTGCTGAATGTAGTAGAGGAACCGATCCCGAGCGAGGGTTCCTTCAGCAAGTTCCTGGTTAAAAGGGTGATGGATAATGGCAGTATATAGGTCCTGTATATGGTTCCAGAAGTCCGGGGCGTTTCTTGGAAGGAATTGCGGGTGACTCATGTCGCCTCCTACTTCCAAAAGGCATGGAAATGATGGACGGGGCCGTGGCCGTTACCCAACCGATAAGTAGCTCCTTTTATAAGAGCTTGGGTTAGGTACTCCTTTGCCGATCCAACGGCTTGCTCCAAGGGTAAACCATGCGCCAGATACGCAGCGATGGCCGAAGAGAGGGTACAACCCGTTCCATGGGTGTTCTGGGTAGGGATCCGGCGAGAGGGGAAGTGGACGAACCGATCCTCTACGGCAAGGTACAGTACATCAGAACTTTCAGAACCCTGGAGATGCCCCCCCTTCACCAACACAGCCTTTGGGCCTAAGGAAGCAAGCTGGCGGCCTAGATGCTCGAGGACGGCAAGATCTGAATCTTTTTCCCGATTCGATGGATTCGTGTCGAGCCCGAGGAGGACACGGGCCTCCGGAAGGTTAGGGGTGATCACCGTTGCTAAGGGCAGAAGGTAGGTACGGAGAGCCTCTACCGCTTCATCCTGCAACAGTTTGGCCCCACCTTTTGCCACCATCACTGGATCTACTACTATATACGGAATGGGGTAAGATTGTAGGGAGTTTGCTACGGTGCGAATCACCTCTGCCGAATGGAGCATTCCCACCTTTACAGCATCCACCCCTATATCTTCCATCACCGTGTCGATCTGAAGGCGGATGAATTCAGGCGGTACGGGATGGATTCCCGTGACAGAATGGGTGTTCTGGGCCGTAAGAGCGGTGATCACAGACATGCCGAAGCATCCAAGGGCAGAGAAGGTCTTCAGGTCTGCCTGGATACCCGCTCCTCCTCCACTGTCCGAGCCCGCAATAGTCAATAGGCGTTTGTAACGTTTACTATCTCCTTTCATACCTGCGCCTCCGTATCAGGAAAAGACTCGGCGCAACCGAATCGCAACTTCTTTGGGATTGGAGGCTGATACAATAGCGGAAACGACTGCGATTCCATCCACCCCTGTCTTTGCCACATCGGAAGCGTTCGTTTCGTTGATTCCCCCAATGGCAATGAGGCGATGTCGAGAATGCTCCCTTGCCCATCGCAACCCCTCTATACCCCAGAAAAATCCTTTGTGGTCTGTTTTTGTGGAGGTGGGGAATACCGGACCGATCCCTAGATAATCCACATCGAAGTCTTCTGCTTGGAGGAGCTCATCGTAGGTATCCACGGAAAGGCCAATGATCGCTTGAGGGCCTAAAAGTTTTCGGGCTAGGGGGTAAGGCATATCACCCTGTCCGATATGCGCTCCATCCGCCTCGATCGCTAGAGCCACATCCACCCGGTCATTGATGAGTAGGGGGATCCCTTTGGTCTTAAGAAACGCTTGAATCGTTAATGCTTCTTCGATAAATGCCCGGGTGCCAAGATTCTTATCCCGTATCTGTACGACATTGACCCCTCCTTCCACTGCCTGAGTGATCACGTCCAGAAGAGGTCTACCTAGGGACAGGTCCCGATCAGTCACCAGGTAGAGCAGAGGATAGGACAAACGATCCGGCACTTTTTTCATGACTTGCCCTCCTTTTCTCCTTGTGCTTTTTCTCCCTTTGCGCCGATCCCTCTAAAGAAACAGGGCCAGAAGGGATCCTGTTCAGGGATCCGAAGGTCTTCAACGATGCCTGTTCGGCGTTTGATCTTTTTCCCTTTGTGTGGAGGTACCACTTCCCCCACGATACTAGCGGGAATGCCCTTTTCCTTTAGGGAGTTGAGAATGTGGGGAGCTGCACTAGACTCACAGGAAATGATGAGGGTTCCTTCGGCGATGGAGAGGAGAGGATCGATCTGGAAGTATCGACAGATTCCTTCGATCTCCTCTGTCCAGATGAAATTGGATTCATCGATCCACATCCCCACGTTGGAAGCGTTGGCCACTTCGAACAATCCTCCAAGCACCCCTCCTTCGGTAGCGTCATGCATGGCATGCACTCCTCCCGCTTCCATGGCAGTAAGGGCGTCGGTAACGACGGACATCTTTTTCATGTACCCTTTTGCCTGTTCGATGAAGGATTCGGTAAACGTTCGGTTAAGCTCTTCTTCATATATAGTTGCCAGAATCCCCACTGTTTCTACGGCCGGGCCTTTGGTTACGATCACAGCATCCCCTACTTTAGCTCCCTTCGGGGTCACGTACTCCCCTTCCCTGGCAAAGGAAAACACCGTGATCCCGCCAATGGTAGGAACGGTAACCGCGGGGTAGTATCCGGTATGCCCGCCTACGATACTCATCCCAAGATCGAGTGCGGTTGTGTGGATGGAATCTATGATTTGCCTGAACTCTGCGTCCGTGGTTTGAGGGGGCATCAGTAGGGTGTACGAGATGAACTCCGGCTTTACTCCCATCACCGCCACATCGGAAGCTCCAATATGAACCGTGTAGTACCCAAAATCTTCGTACCCTTTTCCGGGCATGGGGAAAATAGGATCCTCTGCCAGGATCAGCACCTGTTCTGCGTTCACCTTGATCACCGCTGCATCCACACCTGTTAGGGGGGGGACGATCAACCGATCATCCGGTTTGCCTAATCGGTGTAGTAAAAATTGCTCAAAGGCCGATAGATCGATCTTTCCGATTTTCCCTATTTCCATACATCCCTCCGCAATAGTAGGTTAATTGAGTAATTGCGGGCGAAGGACGGACTGGAGGAGAGCAAGGATGTCACAAAAAAAGCCGCCCGGCTAGGGCGGCTTCAATTCAACTAGTTTGCTTCCTACGCCGGCATTATCCGGATCAGGTCCATCGGTCATTCCCACAGCAAACTGCAAGGGAACCTCTCAGCCCGGTTTGTCCGAGCTCCCGCTATTTGATATTAAAATACTATGAATACTAGGAAACATCAAGAGGTGTTGTTTGGATTGGATAATTGTATGTTGACGTCGAATGAATATCCATCTATTATGCTTTTATGCGTACAACGATCGATATAAGTGATGATTTAATGCAAGAATTACGGTTCAAGTCTGTTCAAGAAAAGAAAACACTGAAGGAACTAATCAATTCTCTTCTATCGGAGGCTCTTAAAAAAACCTCTAGCCGGAAGAATAGAAAAAGATGGAAATGCATATCCTATGAGTTAGGGCCTACCTCCTACAGGTATGAAAGAGCTTGGGAAATGATAGACCACTTAGAGGAAGAGGCAGTATCTGAAAAATTGGATTTACAAAAATGATTATTCCCGACTTGAACATCCTCCTATACGCAGTGGATCGATCTTCCGTGCATCATAGAAAGGCAAGTGCGTGGTTAGAGGAGATTCTAAATAAAGAAGAAAAGGAAGTAGGATTGCCGTGGGCCGTGTACTTAGGGTTTATCCGTCTTACCACCTCGAGACGATTGTTTAATACTCCTTTAACGGTTGAACAAGCTATCTCATGGCTAGATGCCTTACTTAATCAACCTACCACTTTTTTACTGAATCCAGGGAAATCTCACCGAAGCATACTCCGGCACTTGCTTCTTCTGTCGGGAACAGCCGGCAATCTGGTAAGCGATGCTCATCTAGCAGCTCTTGCGCTGGAATTTGATGCTACAATAGTTACCGGGGACAGAGATTTTTTAAGGTTTCCTGGCTTGAAGGTTCACCTTCTTTTTTAATTAGGTAATATTCGGTATATTCCCTATAGGCATGATAGATTTCATTCAGAAGCTAACCCCAGCTCTGGAAGAACGGATCCAGCGTAATCATTCGTTGAACATCGACACCTTCATCATCCCATCCCCCTATATAAAGGATGAAGCACTGGAAAAGGACTATGAGCACAGCTACGTTTGGGAGGAGGAGGGGGAAATCCTTGGATACTTATTGGTGTACTCCAATCCAGAACGTACCCGATTTCACCTATACAAGCAGGTAACAAGCCCCTTCGGGCGGGGGAAAGGCATAGGGTCGGCTTTCATTCGCCGGCTAGCCTCCGAAGTTCGCTCAGATGCTCTCCTATACCTCTACATTTGGGAAAAACAGCAGGAGGCGGTTCTCTTTTTTGCGAAAAAAGGCTTTACAGTATTGGATCGAATCGTGTATCGGGGTCTGGTGTTCATCCATATGGTCTGTAGAGCTTCTGACCTGAAGGATGCGGAAGGAGTCGAAGAGTCGACCTCTTCCTTTGCGGAAGAGTTGGGGAAAACCCGGCATGACGCGCGGAAAACGATTCGACTTCTCTCCGACATGGTAGACCGTTTATCGGTAGATAATTGTCACAAAATCATCGAAGACATCAATCGGGAAACCACCGCCCTCATCAACATGCTGAACGCCTACCGGGATTCTGTAGAGCGGTATCATGAGGTTAACATTAAAACCCTGCTCCTCGAGCGGATTCTTCCCTTCATCGAGTTGTCTCCCATACCCTGTGACGTGCATCTCATAGTGAAGGGGCGGATTCCCGAAGCTTATGGGCCTTATGTGGATTTTGGGCGGGCGTTGATCAACTTAGCTTCCAATGCATTGGATGCTATCAAGGAGGCAGGCAGGAGAGGAAGAATTACCATTGAATTGAAGGAAGAGAAGGATCATATCCTCCTTACGTTTATGGACAATGGAGTAGGGATCGAACCGGAACGGTTGACTTTGAGAGAAGACGGACTCCCTATGTTTGTGGGTCGGACTACGAAGACCCGAACTTTTCCATCAGAGCCAAGGATGCCGTTTGGGGAATCAAAACAATCTTTCGGATTTCATGCAGGTCATAGGACGGTTTCCCCAAAATTGCCTTCTCAGGGGCAAGGAATTGGGACCCGGCAGATTTTTGCCGTTTTCGGGAAGGAGAACATTCGGGTGGAAAGCCGGGTGGGGAAAGGTACCCGATGGAGGATCCGTTTGCCCAAGAAGCCCAAAGGGGATTCGTCCTTCCTGCAAGAATACGAACTCCGGTACCGGGAGTTCACGGAGCTTACGGAGCAACTGGATCGGAATGCGGTTCCGAGCCGAAGTGTTCTGGGTTCTTTTATCTGGCGGCTTCGAAAAATGGAGGTGTTTCTCTGGGATTTGATCCTTCATTTTTCCCGGTACCACAACATCAGAGAGATTTTTCGAACCTTCCTCTCTTTCCAACAAGGATACATGGTAGCAGAAGGGTTACGGGAATATGTGGACTCTCTCAGGACGGAGCATACCGAGTTCCGAGACTGGTTGTTCGATATGGCGGTTCGGGTGAGAGATGATCAGGAGTATCTAGAGAACCATGCGCCTCTAGCAGAGTATGGGGGGATCCTCTTCAAAAGTTATGGACAAGCCACAGACCGAACAGTGATCTTTACGATGGATCCCGCAACGGGACGATTCATGGCTACCGATCGGAAGCTAGCTGAGCACCTTGATTTCGTTCCCTATCTAAAGAAGAGTCGAGAAGAACTCTTACGGGGAGAGTTCTCCGGTGACGTGAGCGATCCCAAACGTCCCCTCATGTTAGGGGTATGGTCGGTTCTAGGGGAAGAGGACGCTCTAGGAAAAGTCACCCTTGTACGGGAAGGTGCGAAAACGTTGATCCGGATGGGTGTTAAGCGGGAGAAGCGGCTGGGTTTCTACGCCAGTACCTTTGTGCAGGGACCCTTGGACCTGAACACCTATATCACCCTTACTTTAGGAGAATTGGCAGATACGCAGGATTCAGAATTGGAACGGTGCCTCGTGTGTGTGGAGGAAGAATGGGTAGGAGGGCTTTCCTCAGATTGAGGCGCTTTTTAGTATTGCTGTTTTCACCCTGCTGGGGCTATTATTTACACTTCGGCGATCACTTCCATTTCGATCCGAGCCCCTTTGGGCAGGGCTGCTACCTGGATCGTGCTTCGGGCAGGGTACGGTTCAGGAATGAAGGTGCCGTAGATCCCATTGAGAACGGCGAAGTCCTCCATGTTCGTAAGAAAAACGGTAGTTTTTAGGATCTTATCCATTCCAGATTTCTGACTTTCCAAGATGGCTTGAATATTCGCTAATACTTGACGGGCCTCTGCTTCGAATCCGCCGTTTACTAAGTTCCCGGAAGCCGGGTCTATTCCCAACTGCCCAGAGATGAACAGAAGATGCCCGAACCGAACGGCCTGAGAATAAGGGCCGATAGCCTTGGGAGCCTTGTCCGTATGGATCACTTGTTTTTTCATGGATTAAGGATAGTGATTTTATGGCAATAAGGGCAAGGGGCTTTTGAAGCCCCCTGTCCTTTTGGGATTAAACTTCGTGCGCGCGAATCGCTGATAGGACCAATTGGATCCTTCGCGTGTTCGCGGATGAAGGTTTGCTGTTTTACAGCTGGAGTCGTGCCCCGATCGAAGCCCCTAGATTCTTTCCAATAAGGTTGTACTGGATCCCCGCGTCGATCCTCAGGACCAGGATATTCACCGACACACCCCCAAAGAGGCGGAAGGACCAACCGGTTACATCGGAGAACACGGCGATGCTAGCATTATCCACGTCGAAGCCGAGGGTCCGAAGGGCCTGGAGAGCAGTGGTGGAAATGGGAGATCCATTCAACTGTAACGTGGACTTCGCTCCCCCACCCACGTGGGAACTCCCATAACTGGCCCCAATCCCTATACTGGGTTGGAGGATCAGGAGGCTCCAGCTCGCTTGAGCCTTTAAATCGATCACCTTCGTTTCCCACTCGATGTAAAAGTCTGGGGAAGAGAGGGAAAGGTTGCTATTCGCGGGCCAAGGGGCTGTAACGCCATTAACCGTGTTGGGGAGGCTGATCGTTAGAGGTGGTAACACCCCACCGAACTCTACCGATCCTTTCAAGTAGTTGTATCCCACCCCTACCGATACTTCGGGAATCACCACGAAGCGCTGCTTCATTAAAAGGTAGCGGATGTCTCCTCCCACAAGGAGAAAGTCTACCTTAACATTATCACCTACCTGGTCCGCTAAGGTTTTTGGCAAAAAACCGATCTTGAAGCCGATATCGAAGGGCAGGATAAAGCCACCCAATCGCGCATCCACTGCCATGGCAGGGAGGGGCAACCCATAATCCCGAATGACTTGCGGGATTTCAGATTCGCTTCCTCCTAACGTATCCACCAGGATCTTTTTAACCGAATCGTAGGGGATCCCTGTTACCCCTACGGTGAGGCCTACTCCAAGACTTGGGGGGATGGCGATGAGTTGGCCGATGTAAGCATCGGACCAGTTAAGACCGATGGTGGAGTTCATGGGAAGAACCGACGCAACATCATCAGAAAAGGTCTGGAAACCATCTTTAAAGTCTGCGATCAGATCTACCGTTGTTTGGGCAAACACCCCCACTGTCTGCCCCAATAGAAGTAAAACCATTAGAACCAAAATACTTTTCCGTTTCATGACTGTTTTCCTCCTAAAAGGTAGTGTACCCCAATTTAGATAAAATTCAATACGTCCAGAAACTCTTTTATAATGTCAGCCGTGATTCCCCAGATGGTTTCACCCTTGTAGCGATAGAAGTAGACAGGGTAGGTATGGAGGCTGAAGGAACGGGAATACTGGGAAGAAAGGCCCAATCGCTTCCAGGGAAGCACATGGCGAGTCCCTTTCGCGTCTTTGAATCGAGGTTGAATCAACTGCCGAAACAGGTGGACCTCTGGTTCCACGGTTCGAAAGAAGGATAGGGGAACGGTAAACACCTCCTTCACTTCGTCCGCTTTGGGATATAGGATTAGGGAATCGAATTGAATGGGCCGCGAAGCAAGGGTTTTTTCATCGGGAAAATCGCCCAGGATCGATTCGTTCTCGTCTATAGTAGACGATGGATGGGAAGGTTCCGTAAGGGTTCCATAGAACACATCGATCAACCCACCCCATCGGGTTAAGAGGTGGCCTAGGTAACCGGTTAGTTCTATCGCGTTTAGGGGAATCCCCAACTCCTCCGCTGTTTCCCTTCGGGCTGCCTCCTTTGGATCTTCTCCATTCTCCAATTCTACAGCACCTCCAGGGAAACAAACCTCACCTCCCTGTCGAATCCCTTCCGATCGTTTCTCGAAAAGCCAGTGGGTTTCTCCGTCGATGGATAGAAAGGGGACGAATACCGCGTAGTGGGGATACTTTCGACGTCCAATTACCCGATCGGGCAGAAGGGGAAGGGTGCGTAGATACTCCAATTCCGGAATGATTCCTTGATTTTGCTTCATGGAGGGGTGTTTCCCATATGGGGCTCAGAAGAAACATGTTTCGGTTCTAGGGAAAGGGATTCCAGCTTCTTTTCGATCGATCGTAGTTTCATCGTCATATCGTTTTGACGGAACTCGATCGAGTTCAGTACCCAAAAGACGAAGTGGTTGTACTTCTGCTGGGCGTGAATCATCCAGATGATCTTGATGGATACCAGAAGGATACCGACTTCGATGGAGATGAAGGTTGGAAGCCACATAGTCAACACTTCGCTGATAAAAAGGAGAAGAATGACGGTGAGGAAGGCGACATTGACAATGGTATCCCTCCGGGAATACCTAGTACCCCCGATTTCTCCGATTACTTTTCGGATCCTATCCCGCTCCCGGTTGAACTCCTGGATCTCTTCCAGTAATTCTCGTTCCCTATCGGATAGAGTATGCTCCTTTTCCATGGAACCATTAAAATACGCCCCCTAGAGGTTGTCAACCAAAAGGAGCAAAATATTTTAAGAAGCACGCTGAACGTCTATGGACTTAATTCCCGAGTAGACCTATTGGGCCGACTCATTGGTCGTTCAATTCCCCTTGACAGAGGAAAAGAAACATGGAAACTTCAAAGGTATGAAACGAGCGTTCTTGGTACTTATCACCATTTTCTCTGTCATTAGTCTCGCGACGGCGCAAACCCAGATTGCTCTGAAGTCGGCACGGGAAACTTCAACCTACTACGCCTTTGCCGTGGGAATCGCAAAAGCGTTGATGGAAGGAGTTTCTGGAGTTCAGATCACAGTGGAAACGAGCGCGGGCTCTGTGGAAAACGTGAAACTCTCCCGTACCCGAAACGATTACCTCTTTACCTCTCCGCCCTCACTCGTGAAGGCCGCCCTGGGAGGGGGAGAGCAGTTCAAGGAAGGGGGATATGGAAGGATCCGTTCCCTTTGGCCAATTCCGGGTCTGGTAATGCACTGGGTCGTACGACAAGATAGTGGGGTACAAAGTCTGGCTGATTTAGCAGGCAAGAAGTTCGTGCCGGGCGGAGCAGGGTCTGCGGGTGAACGAATTACCCGGGATGTTCTCGGTGCTATGGGAATTCTCGATAAAGTGGATCTCGTGCGGGTAGACTTGAGTGAGGGAGTCCAAGCGGTGCGAAACAAGCGGGCAGTGGGATTTGCCACATCCAGCACTCCTCCTGCATCGATGATCCAGGAGATCGC
The DNA here is from genome assembly GCA_937140905.1 of uncultured Spirochaeta sp. Classification (GTDB taxonomy): domain Bacteria; phylum Spirochaetota; class Spirochaetia; order DTKZ01; family DTKZ01; genus DTKZ01. The sequence continues at coordinate 14,524 of CAKZQO010000321.1, read as the reverse complement.
TGCCACGGTTCCTATCCGCTTGCTGGAACTTTCCGATCAGGACTATGAACGGGTTAAAACAAAGTACGCTCGAGCGGTGATTCCAGCGGGGATGTATTCCGGCATAGATGCGCCAGTGAAGACCATCAGTGAACCTGTGGCTCTGTACGCTGTGGAGAACCTGCCGGAAGAATTAGTGTATAGGCTTACAAAAACCTTCTGGGAAAGTCGATCCAAATGGGAAACGGTACATCCTGCCATGAAACTCATTACGATGGAGGATGTGAACTTCATGGAAGCGAAGTTACATCCGGGAGCCCTTCGCTACTACCGGGAAATCGGATTCAAGGTGGCATCAGCACTACAGTAGGCGTGTTGATTTTTCCGACTGTGAGCTTATGAGTCTTTTATGGCAAGAATCCTACAAGTAGGGATCCTGATAGGGTCCCTCCTATTTGCTCTCTTTCAACTTCTCCTTCCCGTGTATGCGTTCCTTCCCGCTCTCCAAGCGAGGGCAATACACCTCCTGTTCATGTTCTGGATCATCTTCGGGGGAGGGATGCTGAAAAAGGTTCTGAATAGCGCATCCACAAAAGACACAGAACAAAGGGCTCCAGTTACTATACGCACGGCTTTTTCACTGAAAAGGTCTCTTTACTGGGATCTCTTCCTCTTTTTATCTGGAGTTGGAATCTCTTTCTACGTGTTCCTATCTGCCGAAGGAATATCGGAACAGTATGGAGTGCCTACGGGTTGGGGACAAACGGCGCTGGCTTTCCTGTTCCTGCTCCTAGTGATCGAGGCGACCCGTAGAGAAATTCAGCCTGCTCTACCGGTTTTAGCTTTCCTCTTTCTCCTCTATGCCCTTTTTGGACATTTGATTCCGGGAACTTTCGGCCATCCCCAATACGATTTACCCACTCTTGCTGGTCAACTGTTTCTCACAACCGGAGGGATCTGGGGACTGTTGGTAGGGGTCAGTACGGATGTGATTGCCATTTTCGTCTTTTTTGGGGCCTTTATGTTCGCTACCGGTGGGGGCACGGGATTCATGCGGCTTTCTATCTGGCTAGCCGGGAAATACTCGGGAGGGCCCGCTAAAGTAGCTACAGTAGCCAGTGCGTTGTTTGGTTCCATATCGGGGAGCGCCAGCGCCAACGTGGCTACCACCGGCGCTTTCACCATACCCATGATGAAACGTCTCAAGTACTCTCCCGAAGTAGCTGCTGCAGTAGAAGCAGCTGCCAGTACGGGAGGACAGATCATGCCTCCCATCATGGGTGCCGGCGCTTTCGTGTTAGCGGAACTTACCGAGACTCCCTATCTTCAAGTAGCCATTCGTTCCTTATTACCCGCTTTGTTCTACTTCCTTTCCGTGGGTGTGGGAATCCATTTCTACGCTAAGCGAAAAGGGTATGTAGGCCTTCCGGCGAGAGAATTGCCCCAGTTGGGAGAAACGGTTCGGTCCAGTGTGTTCTTTTTAATCCCCTTTGGAGTGCTTATTGCTTGGATGGTGGCGGGATACACACCCCAGTACGCAGCCTTTTGGGCGAGTCTCGTTACATTGGTGTTCGCCTTTTTTACCGAGGATCTGCGGTGGAGCCTTCGAGAAGCTCTACAGCAAATGAGGAAGGCTGTTCTGGATGGAGCGAGGCAAGCTGCAGTCATCGCCTCCATTTCAGCCTGCGCTCAGATCATCATTGCCGTAATCGCACTAACTGGATTGGGGGTCAAGATTAGTTCCTTCATTGTTTCGGTAAGTCAGGGGAAGCTTTTCTTGTCCCTGGTACTGATAGCTCTTACCAGTATCGTACTGGGGATGCAGGTACCTACCACCGCTGCGTACATCATGGCGGTAGTGATTGGCGGACCTGTGTTGGTGAACTTCGGTCTTCCTCCCCTAGTGGCTCACCTCTTCGTGTTCTACTTTGCCATCCTTTCTGCCATTACTCCTCCCATCTGTGGGGCTGTGTATATCGCGGCTGGGATGGCAGGATCCGATTGGTTCAAAACAGCCCTTCTGGCCATGCGGCTCTGCTTTGCAGCTTTCTTCGTTCCTTTCGTGTTCGTGTATGATCAAGCCCTCCTTCTTCGAGGAGGGCTAATCGAGATCCTCTCGGTAGTGGTTCGAACAGGTGCCGCTACGGTCTTTCTTTCCGCAGGTCTTATGAAGTACTGGCGAAAAGAGCTAGGGATTCTTCGTTCTGGACTTCTCCTCATAGCTGGAGCTCTCCAGTTAGTTCCCAATATCTATGCGAACCTGTTGGGAGCGGTGCCACCAGTTCTGTTTTTATTCTTTTAAGGGTGAAGGGTCAGAACTTCACCTTGGGAGCTTCCCGGGAAGCTGCATCGATCTCGAAGTATGGCCGGGGAGAAAACCCCATCCCTCCCGCGAACAGAGATCCAGGGAAGGTGCGAATTCGGGTGTTGAACTCCCGTACCCCATCGTTGTACCGTTTCCGGGCTACGGCGATCCGGTTTTCCGTACCAGCCAGTTCATCCATTAACCGGGTAAAGTTTTCGTTGGCTTTCAGGGCTGGATAGTTTTCCACCACCACTAATAGGCGGGATAGGGCAGATTGTAGTTCGTTGTACCCCGCAGCCTTCTCTTCCACGGTTCGGGCTCCCGAAAGCCGGGATCTAGCATCAGCGATCTTCGTTAATACTTCTTCCTCGTGGGTAGCGTACCCTTTTACCGTTGCCACTAGGTTTGGAATCAGGTCCGCGCGCCGTTTCAACTGGTTATCAATCTCAGACCAAGCAGCGCTCACTTGTTCATCCAACCGAACCAGATCGTTCTTTACCGATACGGAAAAGATTCCGTATCCCACAAACACAAGAACTAGGATGGCTAGTCCGATTAAAAGGTTCATTTTTCGTTGTTCCATAGTACTTTTCATTCTCCTCTTATAAAATTAGTTTTATTAGAAGCATTTTGGTAAGGATGCATAAAGTTAGAACCCTCGGGAGGAGCCTCCGCCCCCAAAAGAACCTCCTCCGAATCCTCCGAAACTGCCTCCGCCTCCCCCGCTGAAGCCACCACTACCGAAACCTCCGGATCCAAATCCACCCCCGAATCGTCCCCTTCGAGTCCTGAATCCGCTTATGAATAAAAGGGGCCAGAAGAACCGTCCACCACCAATGAAGAGAAAGATCAGGACAAAGATCAGGGGTCCTAGATCAATCCCTTCTTTAGAACGTTTGGGGCGGGATGCGATCTGTGAGGCAGGGATCATTAGGTCCTTGGGATCGATACCCTTTTCTTGGGCGATCCGGATGCCCACTCCGATAAGTCCTTGGAGAAGGCCTTTGCCCCACTGCTGTTGCTTTAACGCGGGAATCACTCGTTCATCCAGAATTCTACCCGTCACAGAATCGGGAATGGCTCCTTCCAGCCCATACCCCACTTCAATCCTAACCTTTCGTTCCTTCATGGCGAGCACAAGGAGCACCCCATCGTCTTTTCCTTTTCTTCCAATACCCCAGTTCTGGGCTAGTTCGATGGAAAACTCTTCGATGGTGGGGTAGGGGGCGATGGACTCCACCGTTACCACCGCCACTTGAGCACCCGTTTTTTCCTGGATCGAGCGGGCAATCTGTTCCATTAACTGAGCCGAATCCGGATCAATCACACCGGCAAAGTCGTTCACGAAGCCAATAGGTTTATAGGGGATTTGAGCGGATAGGCCCCCCCCTACAAGGACAAGTAGGAGGATGGATAGAATCATGATAAAAGTCGAGCCGAGGAGTTGACGGTTCATACCGCCTCCTCCAGAGGGTTTTCTGGAAGACTATCCACTACTTGGGTAAGGCGCTCTAATGAACGCAATAGATTCCCAGCCAATACCATGGGATCCTGTTTTTCCCCTAAGCGGAACCGTTGGAAGGCGCTGAATACTCCTTGGGGAAGCTGGTACTCGTTTTCTAGAACCTTAACGAGTTGCTCTGGGTCTGTGATGCTGGAATCTTTCCCCCGAAGAAGGAGGAGAGCCCGGAACAGGGCGTTGCTTATTCCAGACCAGGAACGGAGGTAGGAGGAAAGGAGTTTGGGCCTTCCCTCTGAGGCAACGAGGATCTGGCGAAGCTGATTCAGGCTTCCTCTCAGTCTTTCCTCTGTTTGGTGTCGAAGGTTTTTTAAGGTTAAATCTAGGGCTGTGGTATCGTCCGGGCCAAAGAGAACTTTATGGGCATTTCGGATATCGATGTATTCTAACGGGAAAACATCTGAGGACTGAAGGAACTCTTCTCGACTCATGAGCAGGGGAGTGATGCGCCGTTTCCGAATCATGGGTCCCGCTTTTTCCCCGAATTGAGCCAGTTGAAGGGGAGTTGCTTTCCTATATAGAATCAACAAGTTGATATCAGAGATTCCTTCCCGGTACATCCCTCGCGCAGCACTTCCATACAGAAGGATGGCGTAGAGCTCTGGACCAAAACAATCCTTCGCTAGTTGGACGAACTCCTCTTCGATATCCTTCCGTACTCGTTCCCAGCCGGTTTTTAAATTTTTGATTTTGAGCAGGGTATTGAACATGACGCCTCCATTTCCTCTAACGGTTTATCACACCGGTATCGTTTTCTTACTCTTCCAGGAGCTCGGTGACAGTTGTAATGAGATCCTCGGATTTCCAGGGCTTGTACAGGATCCTGGCCTGCACTTTCGATTGAAAAGTTTCTATCGCATCCTGGTCTGCATGGCCAGTAATCACCAGGAGTTTTCTCTTGGGATTCTGGGCCCTCAGTTCTGCCAGGAACGTGTCTCCTTTCGTACCGGGCATTAGCCAATCACAGATGATAAGTTCTACCGTCCGTCCTTCCTTCTGTAACGATTCCAGTATCTGTTTCGCCTGTTCCACGTTCAGCGCGGTGGCAATCGTATATCGATCGCGGAAGTGCAATTTGAGTTCCTGTTTCAAGGCTAGGAGGATAATGGCTTCATCATCTATGCAAAGAATCGTGCGCTTTTTCATGACTTCCTTCGAGAGATATTTACTTAAAAGATACCAAGAATCCTCTGAAATCTCAAATGTTTACGATAGTTTGAATCGGTTTAGTGTGTCTCCAGATACTCCTTTGCCAAGAGAGCGGCCCCTCGAAGGCTAGATTGTTCACGATATAGGTAGGAACAGTTCCGCATCCACTTTTGCTTTACCCGGATCAATGCATCGGTTACGGCACCACCTGTTACGAATATCTCTGGTTTGAGGGGAACTTCGAGGGCTATCTCTTTCAAATGAGCCCTCTGGTATTCGGCCAATCCTCGCACCATCGCCACAAAAAGCTCTTCGCGGGTAGTCTCTTGATTCATTCCCTTGAACTCTGCCTTTAAGGGCTCTAAGGAGTATCTCGAGCCCATGAGAAAGGGTACATACCGGACAGTGCTTTCCTTATGGATCCACTGCTCCACAGCTCGGGGTATGAAGGAGGTCCAGAACTCTTCAGCAGACATTTCTGAGCAGAATACGGATTGGAACCATTCGAAAGCTTTGCCTCCCGCGTTCATCACATAGAGGGTCAGCCAACGATCCTTTATTACATGAGCCCGAATATTGTATTCTGTCGAGGGTAGGCATCTAGGAAGACATACGAGGGTAATCTCACAGGTGCCATTCACGTTGATTGCTTCGCCCGGTTCCCGTATCCCCGCATCATAAGCGGCTAGCACCGCGTCGTTTCCTCCAATGATCACCGGGGGTTCTTTCTTGAAACCGAGATTCCGAGCTAGTGTAGGATTCATTTTTCCGGCGCTTTCCTGTGAAGGAAGAAGGAGTGGGAGTCGTGCAGGATCGAGTCCGAAGGTGTCTGCGATTTCGACATTCCAGGTTAGATCGTTTTTTGCTGTATTATAAAGAGCCGAAAGGGAGGCCGAGGAAGGATCTATGGCAAATGTTCCTGTCAACCATTTCACCATATACGTGTTGGAATGTCCAAAACAAGCCGCTTTCCGAAATACCTCTGGTTCGTTTTCTTTCAACCATAGGATGCTAGCAAGGGAACAACCTCCCGCGACAGGCATATTGGCGGTTTCCTGTAGGATCCTTTCCAATCCAATGATTCGGATAATATCCTCCGCCTGTTTTCTAGATCTCTGATCCAGCATGAGAATCGCTGGATATAGGGCGTTCCCTTCCTTGTCCATTGCAGTCAACCCCGGGGTAGTCCCTGAGAACGAAATTGCATCTATGTGAGGAAGGAACGCTTCCAATGCTTTGCATCCTTCCAGAAAAGCGGTTTTCCATTTTTCCTGCTCTATATCTGCGAAAAGTCCCTGATTGTATACGTTGATCGGATAGGACTTAGAAAACTCCTGTACACATTTTAATGTGTTTCCCTGATCCTGAAAGACTCCCATTTTAAGGGAGGTTGTCCCTACATCGACAGCAAGAATATGCATTCCAACACCTCTCTCACTTGTTTATACCGATAGGAACGATGTTTCGTCCATACCTTGACAGAGCGGTCGAACAGGTCTATATTTTATACATACATGGTGGCTTAGCCACAAGACGTATAGGCCAATTGTCATAAGGGAATGAAGGGGGAGAATATGTTGGATAAGACTCCTAGTATGCAAAAATTCGTTATTAACCAGGGCGAACCTTCGTTGAGGATTCCTATCCGTTCTTTGCTCCAAGAATCTACCAATGGAGAGGGTTTGAAGATAGTTTCGGAAGAGGAACAGTACGTAAAACGGGTCCAAGATGTGGAGATCCCGTTTTCTCTGTACCAGCAGATCCGGTCTATCGGAAAGCGCTTGGGAGTAACAAAGAATTTCCGGGAAATCATTGACTATTTCCAGGTCCCACCGGATGAGACGCCCCCTGGGTTTCGAATCGAATTCCTCCTAGATCGCGATGGCGTGATTCGGGCCGACTTGGTACGGGATATATCGTATGATAAGAATGGAGTCAAACGCCCTACCCGTTTCTTGTTCTCTGCTGATAGCGCAAATCCCTACGAAGTAGCGGAAATAAAAGGATTGATCGCGAACTTAACCTGTAACCCTGGCATCATCTATGACTTGTTCATCAACAATCCCAAAGCTAACGTGGGAGGAAAGTTCAAGACCCGAGATGAAGTAATGAGAGAGATCGGGAACATCCTAGGGCCGGGATGTGACATTAGTGTGGAGCTGAACAATCCTTACGAAGAAGATACATCGAAATTACTGGAAGAAGCGGCTCGATTTCGGGAAATTCTTTCGCCCTATCGAGTGGTGATCAAGGTACCCCATACGGGACCGATCAACGTGAGGAATTATCACGAGTTGTTGGAAGGAGCGAAACAGTTCAGCCTGAGGTACAACGAGGGCAGTACGAAGGACTTCCTCCGGGGGCATAATTTAGCCCTTCTCTTGCGGGAGCATGGGTATCGGGTGAACTTTACCCTCATGTTCGAACCCTACCAGACCGCCCTCGCCTTACAGGCCAAGCCGTACTTTATCAATAGCTTCATTCGGCACAGGCAGAATCAAAGCCTTGAAATCCGTAAGCTTCTCTCCCTGTACCAAAACACTGAGGATCCTAGTTACCTAAAGACCCTCAGAACCTTTTTGGTGGAAAAGGATTACCTACCTCCTAAAGATCGAGAAATGGATCTTTTGGAAGTGAAGAAACTAGCGGAGAGGATCCTGGAGTATCGGCAGGTTAAGGAGGAGGAGAGGTACGATGGGTTGGATGGCGTGCGTTATAACCTGCGTTTGTTACGCCATGCCAATCTTCCCGATACTCGATTGATCATCTGCAGTATGGAGGGAGATTACAACTATCCAGACATCGATCGACTCCTCACAGAACCAGAGTTCGCCGATATGGGAGATAGGATTCTCATCACGGCCGAGCCTGAGTATCTAGCCCGGTTTACTAGCTCGAACTTGGTAATCTCCTATCAGAGAAGGTTTCTCAACGCGGCCCGGGGTCAAAAGTAAAAACACTTTAATTGACAAGCAGGGGTGAACATGCAATGATGAACACATGGCAACGGGCCTGGTAACGGATCCTATCTACCAACAGCTAAACAAGATACTCCGTGAACTCATCGCCTCCGATAAGTATAAGGTAGGGGACAAGTTCATGACGGAGCGCATGATCTGTGAGTTGTACAATGTAAGTAGGGTAACGGCTAACAAAGCTCTATCCAGTCTTGTAGCGGAAGGACTTCTACAGTTCAAGAAGGGAGTGGGTACCTTCGTCCGTTCTAAACCGAAAGAGGATCCCACTCCCTCTATCGCTAGTTTCACTCTTAACACGAAAGCCGCCGGGATGATTCCTAGCTCGAGGGTGTTAGAGTTCAAGCGTCTACTGGGTAAGGAAGTGGAAGCCGAGGTATCGGAGGTTTTGGAACTAGGAGGGGAAGAAGAGGTTCTTCTACTCAAGAGACTTCGGTTTGCCGACAACATCCCCATGGTGTTGGAACGGAGGTTCGTGCGAGTTCAGTTTTGTCCGGGTCTTGAAAGGGAACATGTGGAAGGGTCCCTCTATGAACTGTTCATCCAGAAGTACAAGTTGAACATTACCGGATCCGAGGAAACGATCCAGGCGGTCACCCTAGGAGAAGAGGAAGCGAGGTTACTAGAAGTGGAGCAGGGGAGAGCCGCTTTCCTCATCACGGCCGTAGGGTACGTGGATAACTCCCTGCCCCTCTGGTTCGAACGAACCCTCTATAGACCCGATGGATTGGCCTTCCGTTGTCAAGTCCGACCTTACCGGCACGAGAAACGCCTACAGGAACGGATCCTCCTCTCCCCGGAAAAGGGGAAGTCGGCCTTTTAAGAAGTAAACGAACTAGGAAAAGGGGTTGTCCACGGTTGGATCTATCTGTCCGGCCAAAGGATCGTTAGGAGTTGAATGTGGAACATTACCCCTTGCATGACATAAGCTGATATGTGATATATTACATTTGGAGGAAGAACATGGCAAAGTTCAAAGCGGTAATCGTGGATGATCGGTATCCGGATCACGAGATAGAGAGGAAGGAGTTTGAACGGATTGGAGCCTCGATGATGGAACTCCGAACCGTAAACCCAAAGGCGGAAGAGATCCTTCAGCTCTGCAGGGATGCGGATGCCATCGTGGTAAACTTGGCTAAGATAGATCGAACTGTAATAGAAGGTCTTTCGAAGTGCAGGGTTATTTCCCGATACGGGGTAGGGTACGATAACGTGGATATAAAGGCAGCGACAGAGAAAAAGATCCGAGTGGTGAATGTCCCTGATTACTGCATGGAAGAGGTTTCCGATCAGGCCATTGCGCTGTTTTTGGCGTGTGTACGACAAATCCCTTTACGGGACAAAGCGGTGCGGACGGGTAGATGGGATACCCGCGAGTGGGGCCCGATGCGCCGCATTGCGGGCAAAATTTTTGGATTGGTAGGGTATGGGAATATCCCTAAGGTGTTGCACCGGAAGCTAAAAGGGTTCGATTTGAAGGAAGTTTTAGTGTATGATCCCTTCGTGCCCACAGAGGTAGTGGAAGCTAACGGAGCAAGAAAGGTGGATCTAGATACCCTATTACGAGAATCGGATTATATTTCCGTCCACGCACCTTTGATGGAACAAACCTACCATATGTTTGGTCGGGAACAATTCGCAAAGATGAAACCTACCGCTGTGTTCATCAATACATCCCGGGGAGGTTTGGTGGACACGGGCGCCCTGTATGAGGCATTAAAAACAGGTAAAATCGCGTGGGCAGGGATCGATGTGCACGAGCAGGAACCGATTCCATCGAACTATCCTCTCTGCCAGCTGGAGAATGTGATTCTTTCGGATCATCGCGGGTGGTACTCAGAGGAATCTATGGAAGAACTCCGGAGAAAAGCGGCTCTCTACGCGGCTATGGTGTTAGAAGGTCAGACGCCTAAGAGTGTTGTGAACCGGGAGGTTTTGTGAAAGCCCTGGTTAAAACTGCCCGGGGGCCTGGAAACTTGCAAGTCCTGGATGTTTCTGAACCGGTTTGCGGAGAGGATGAACTAAAGATCGAAGTAGCCTACTGTGGGGTTTGTGGAACGGATATCCATATCCTGAAGGATGAGTTTCCCACCCATCCTCCGGTCATCATAGGGCATGAGTTTTCCGGAACGGTGGTAGAGATCGGTTCCAAGGTAACTAAGTTCAGGGTAGGCGATCGGGTAGTGGCAGAGAATGTGTGCAGTACCTGTGGGGACTGCTACCTCTGCCGTACCGGACATTATGCCATCTGCATACAGAGGGGGGCTCAGGGGCTAGATCTGGATGGTGCCTTTGCCCGCTACATCGTGTGCAAGGAACAGAACGTGTATTCCATTCCTTCCGAAGTGAGCCTGCAGGAAGCTGCCTTGGCCGAGCCTCTGGTATGCGCCACGCACGCGGTGATAGATCAAACAAAGGTAAGAGCAGGAGATGTGGTGCTAGTTACAGGACCGGGTGCCATGGGTTTACTCGCTGCCCAGGCAGCCATGGCAGAAGGGGGGCTTGTGATCCTGACGGGTACTACCGCTGACCGAGAGAGGTTTGAAGTAGCCCGGAAGTTGGGGATCCCTCATACAGTTAATGTGGAACGGGAAGATCTACCGAGGATAGTGGGGGATCTTACTGAGGGAAGGGGTGTGGACGTGGTGATCGAATGTTCGGGCTCCGAGAGAGCGGTTACGAGCGGTGTTTCTCTCATTAAGAAGAGAGGAACCTTCACCCAAGTCGGTTTGTTCGGAAAGAAGGTGCCTGTTGATCTGGATACCATCGTGACGAGGGAAATTCGTATCGTGGGTTCCATGTCCCATACCTGGAATGCATGGAAGCGCGGTTTATCCCTTGTTGCGCAGGGTAAGATTCGTCTGGCTCCCCTTATTACGGCTGTGTACCCTCTCACAGAATGGGAACGAGCCTTTAAAGAGTTCGAAGACCGGAAGGGGATCAAGATTCTATTGGAACCAGTAAGAGAAGGCTAAACTCTACCTTCCCCTTGCAAGCTGTAATCGGGTGAAATACACTAGACCCCATGAGGTTACAGATCCAGTCCGTCTCGCACGTGGGCTATAAAAGGGATAGAAACGAGGATTTTGTTTTTACCGGCCTTCGCACTCTTAGGGATGATGAGGCGGCGCACGAGATATTGGTACGTCCGGAAACACCGCTGTTCTTTGCAGTGGCAGATGGTTTAGGGGGCGCAGCAGCGGGTGAAGTGGCTAGTGAAGTGGCCGTACAAGTATTTCGGGAAGGGCTATCTGCTCTGCGAACTGATACGCCGCCTAGCGATATCGAACGGCTATTCAGGGAACTAACAAAAAAAACACAGGAAACCCTTCACCGAATGGGATATAAGGATCCGTCCCTTTCGGGCATGGGTACGACTCTTACCGGGGTACTGATCTTTCAAGGTTCCTGGTACTGGGTTCATGTGGGTGATACTCGTCTGTATAGATTTCGAGATAACAATCTCAGTCAAGTGTCGAGGGATCATACCTTGAGGGAACTCTCGGGAGACCAGCGGATCCCACCCAATATTTTAGCTAACTGTTTTGGAGGCGGTAGCGAAGCTGTGTACTGTGACGTGGGCGTCCTTCCCTCTGTTCAACCCGAACGGGATGCCTTTCTCCTTACCAGCGATGGTCTACATGACTATGTTTCCCATCGTCGAATAGAGGACCTCTTGATACAGTATCCGGAAAATCCTGTTCCCTATCTATTGAAGGCGGGTCTGGACGTGGGAGGCGTAGACAATATTTCCTGCCTCTATGTACGGGTTCTGGAATAGGAGCGGGGGGTCCGCATGAAAGGCAACACCTCAAAGGAACTATATTGTGCTTCAGCTCTCCTCAGGTAGGTGGGAGGCGAGGATATCTTCCACTGCATTTTGCATGTGACGTTCCATCTTCTCCTCTGCTCTATCAGGATCATGATCCTTCAGTGCAACGTAGATTTCCCGATGTAACTGTAAAGCCCTCTCTACCCCACCAGTGGCTAGAGTTTGCGTTCGGGATTCATAGAGGAGAGGGGTGACAGAGGAAAGCATGATTTCGAACACCATACTACCCGTCGATCTCAGGATGATCTCGTGAAATTCCACATCTTTTTGAACGTAGTAATCCAGTTTACGGTTCGGAATCTCCATCAGCTTTAAATTTTCTTCCAATGCCGCCAAGTCTTGAGAAGATATTTTTTCCGCTGCTATGCGCACAATCTTGCATTCCAAACCCGCACGGGCGATGGCGAGGTCGATTAGGTTTTTAGTGGATCTTTTCAGGGCGATTCGAAGAATATTGGAGATGGTATGGGAGGAGGGGGTAGCGACAGTAGGGCGTTTGCCCTGGGATATCTTGATCAACCCTTGCGTTTCCGCGATCCGTAAAGCTTCCCGTAGGCTGAACCGGCTCACCCCGAGGCGCTGGGCGAGCTCTTTCTCGGAAGGAAGTTCGGTGCCCGGCGCAAGCCCCTGGTCTAAAATCAGCGAATGGAGGAATTCCACGATCTGATTTATCCGATCACGGTTTTCCAATTTCTTTATTTTATCGATTGACAACCCCACAAGGCAATGATATACAGGATTTGGGCTCTGTCAAGCTATCCTTTGATTTTTATAGATATCTGAGGTAGATATTATAATAAGTCAGGTATCAAAGTCAAAAACGGGCGGAGCTTCGAAAAAACAAGGGAAAACCCAGATCAAGAGGAAACAACTCGTATGAAATTGATGGCCATAGATGTGGGAACTCAATCCTTGAAAGCTTCGATCTACAACGAAAAATTACAATGTCTAGCCCGCGAGAGAGAACGCTATCAACCAAAAACCCATTCTGGAAACTGCGTTGAAATCGATGCCCCAATTTTTTGGGAGGCCTTGCAGAAAGTATCGCGTCGGTTGCCGTTGGAAGGGATAGAGGGAATCGCTTTTTCTACTCTCTGTCCTTCCTTAGTGGTGATGGATCGACAGGGAGAACCCCTGCATCCAGTGATTTTGCATTTGGATAGGCGAAGTCAGAAACAGGCCGAATGGATTTTGCAAGTAGTGGGAATGGAACGTTTCCGCTCTATCACGGGGAATCCTCCCATACCGGGTGGGATGTCGGTGACCAGTATGCTGTGGCTAAAGGAGAACATCCCTCTCCCAAGAGACGCAATATTTGGTCATGTAGAAACCTATCTCATAAAAAAGCTTACAGGAAACTTTTTTATCGATCCTTCCAACGCTTCCTTCACTGGTCTTTATGAAACCATTGCCTATGGAGATTGGAGTGAGGAGTTGACAGAAACCCTTGGTATCCCAAAATCTTCTCTTGCGGATGTGCGGGATTCTCTCTCGGTAGCCGGGAAATTACTGCCAGAAGCGGCACACGCTTTAGGACTTCCTTCGGGACTGCCCGTCATTCTAGGGGCAAACGACACAACCTGTGCGGTAGCGGGTTCTGGGATCCGGGAACCGGGGAGACTCTTGAATACCTCCGGAACCGTAGAGATTCTTGTACTCTGTACGGATAAGCCCATCACGAGTCCCAACTTCCTTATTCGGACTCACGCGTACCGGAACCGATGGCTATTGATGCGAACTCTGGGTGCCGGAGGAGCTTCGATCGAATGGTTCCGAAAGAATTTCTACCCCGATCTCAGCTATGAGCACTTCTACTCGGTTCACATCGAGGAAGTGTTGAAACGAACAGAACCTCCTACCATTGTGTTCGAACCGTATCTGACGGGAGACAGGCATCGGGTTGAGCCTTTGAAGGCTTCTTTCTCCAACATCACCATCGATTCCAACCGGGACGATTTCCTCTACGCTCTCTGCTACTATAACATCCGGTTCATTGCCAGTGTGCTTCCTGAATGGGAGGCAAGTTGTCCCTTACAAAAACGGATCTACCATGTAGGGGGTGGAGCCAACGAAGGATACACATCCCTCAAGCAGCGCATGATGGCAGAGTACAAGTTCATCCCCATTGGTGAAACAGCGGAACGGGGCGCTGCATTGTTAGGATTCGAAACCCTCGGAGTGACCATCGATCCAAGATGGATTGACCCGGAAGGAAAGAAGGAAGGAGAACTGTAAGAAGGAGAACGAAGATGAAAGCGCTGGTTTTGGAAGGTTATAATAAGCTTGTCTATACGGATGTACCGGCTCCCAAGATCAAAGCTCCTGACGAGGTGTTGATCAAGGTAAAGGCTGTGAGTGTTTGTGGTAGCGATGTGCATGGGATGGATGGGTCTACGGGAAGGAGGATCCCTCCCATTATCATGGGGCATGAGGGAAGTGGAGTGGTAGCGGAGGTAGGGGCAGAAGTATGTTCTTTTAAGAAAGGAGATCGGATCGTCTTTAACTCTACCCTGTTTTGTGGAAAATGCGATTACTGTTTGCACGGACAGATAAACCTATGCGATACTAGAAAGGTATTTGGAGTTTCCTGTGAAGAGTACAAGCTGGACGGTGCTTTTGCGGAATACATCGTGGTGCCGGAACGGATCCTGTACCCCATACCCGATACCCTCTCCCATGAAGAAGCAGCGTTGGTAGAACCCTTTTCCGTAGGGTTCCATGCGGTCCGAGTGGCAGAGTTAGGCATCAGCGACACAGTTCTGGTC
>CAKZQO010000320.1 GCA_937140905.1 uncultured Spirochaeta sp. | reverse complement strand
AGGTATGGAATAGGGTATCATCTTGGGCGAGTTGTAGAATCCGTTCCCCTAGGGCGTCCGCATCCCCGGGTGGGAAAAAGAGGGCGTTATTCTCTGAAAGTTCTTCCATCGAAGGAACCTGGGGCACGATGAGGGGCAGACCGCAACAGATCGCTTCGATCACCGTCATGGGCTGATTCTCAGTAACCGAGGCTGTGACAAAAGCCCGGGCGTTATGAATGAGTCCGCTAGCGAGAAGGTCCTGATGGGGGATCTTCCCCAGAAACCTTACCCTATCCTTTACCCCTAATGTTTCGGCTAGGGTTTCCATTCCTTTCCGGTTCGGGCCATCTCCCACAAGGACAAGCTGGATTTCCGTATCTCGATGGATAGCGCGAGAAAAACCTTGAATCAGCACATCGATCGATTTCTCTAACCCAATCCTTCCCACGAAAAGGAAAGTTTTTCTATGATAGAAAGGGTACTGTTTTTGGAGCTCTTCGAGGGATCGGGCGTTTTTAAAGATAGAGGTGTCGATTCCATTGGAAATATGGTAGATCTCTTTTTGGGGAAATCGTTCTTTCAATACCTCGCCCGCAAACCGACTCGGGGTGGTGATTAGATCTGAATGCTTTATGTATATTCCAAAATACCACCAGGAGATGGCCCGCACGATGGGCACCAGGGTACGGAGCTTTACCAGGTACTGAAGGTAGGTGTCCTCGTTCAACATGGTATGGAAGGTTTGGATAACGGGAAGACCATACATCTTCCCATACAGGATCGCGGACCAGCCCAACGTCCAAGGACCCGTGAAATGGAGAATTTCGACCTTTTCCTTATGGAGAGTGTGGAACAACGTCGGGCTCCATGGCCACGTGTAGCGCACCCCCGGATAGATGAAGGTGGGAATGGAAGCCACCTTCACCACCCGAATCTTACCGATCCAGTTTAGATCGGCGATGTGCTTATTGTTGGGAACCACCAAGAGTACCTTGTGTCCTCGCTCGGAAAGGTTCCTCGCCAAATCCAGCGTGGACGTGATCACCCCGTTGATTTCCGGATAGAATACCTCGACGAAAAACGCGATGTTCATACTCGACGCTTAGAACCGATACCCTAACCCCACGTTTACATAGTGAATCGTGTCTGTCTTACCCGACACTAGACCCTTGTTTTGGTAGTATTCGAAGGTGTACCCCCCCTCTAGAAGAACCGAACCGGGGCCCAGAGGCAACCGGTACCGGACATTGAATCCAGCCTGCCACACCTTCTCGATCACCGATTGGTCCAAGAAACGGGTATCGTAGTGGAAGGTAGCCTTGCCGTCCGCGTTGTACCCATCGTCTAGGATCGTTCCATCGTTTCGTGGATCTGCTTTTACCATGGCTTCGGAGGCGTTCCCATGTCGGATGAGCCTCCCCCTAAGATCTACCACCAGGTCCTTCATGGGTTCTAACTGCACGTTCACGGTGAACCGGTCGGAGTTAGGCTCCAGCCCCACGCCTAGATTCGTTCCCATGTGAGTGTAATTCGTGTAGTTGGGTTTACTCAGTAATGCGAGTCGCTCATCTGGCTTAGTTGTGTAATCAGGAATCTCCCCTAACCCCGATCGATGGGTATACGTGTATGGGGTCACCATCACGTACTCCATTCCCACGGTTCGGAGGATAGAGGTTTCTTTGGGGGTATACCGTACTCCTGCCTGTAAGGCCACCTTGAACTTGGTGGCGAAATCGAACCGGAGGAGGTCGTTCAGGTTCGTATCATCCACGTAGATCACCAGGGGTATCTGAATGGTGTCTTTGATTCGCACATTCGCCAGAATCCCCATGAGGGAGTTGTCTTCGAACCCTGCCATGGACTGTGCATAGAAAAGCTCTTTGAAGGGTAGTAGGTAGTTTAGATCGAATCGGTTCCCCCATACCACTGTTTCGAAGAACCCCAGCTCCAGCCAGGGCGTCGGATAGAAGTTGAAAGACTGTAGGACAAGGTGTTTATCGGGGAACTTTTCGGGCACCTCCTCGTGAAGGTAATTAGTAGCCGCGATTTCCAATAGTACCGTGGAGTAAGAGAACCAAGAGTTTCGCCACACAAAGGAATAATGCCCCGTATGGGGAGCATCTGGACTTAACACCACACTGTCCCCCCAGAAAGGTCCAAACGAGTTCCGCTCGATCCCGGCTTTGAAATAGATGTTGGAGGTACCTACGGCAAAATCTATCACTTGGCTCTGCCTGAGGTTCAGTTTCCTCCCCTTTACCGTCACGTCAGCCCAGGTATCGAAAATGTCTACTCCGGTCCGTTGTCCAGTTGGAAGGACGAATCCGCTCGTATTGTCCATCACAAGCCCTTCCAAACGAGCTTCTAGGTACATTATTTCATGGATCCACCCACCTGCCTCGATCTTTCCATACCCATCTCCGTAGAAATCGTCTCCCGTGTACCGGGCGGTTCCGCCCGCTTCCAAGTGGGCTTTGTAGTTTTTCTTGAACTCCGCAAGGTAACCCTTTGCTTTAGCCGCATCCTCTCGATTCCCCTTCTGAACCACCTGCTCCAGGGCTTCTAAAATTACTTGGGGTGGGTAAGGCCTTAACACAGGTAAATGCCGCAGGAGCCCCTTCCCTTCCCAAAGGGAGAGGTCCTGGTACAGGGTATCGTTGGGATCTGCGGCAAACTGAGCAAATCCATTCCCTGCCACCATAAGGCCGAACATGAAAAAAGCGAATAAGAATACACGCGTTTTCTTCATCCCTGCACTCCTGAAAATCTGTCTAATGAGTGAGTTCATCATACTGCCTTGGGAAAACCTTGTCTATGGATTTTTGCTCCTAAGGCAGAAGTTGGGACCTGAAAGTGTAATTGAGAATACAGTCCTCGTATTAAGCAGACATCCTTAGCGGAGAAGGATCTCCATCACTTGTTGATTGTAGGTGTGGATTCCTTTATCCATGCAGTAGTCGATGGGAGTACGACCCGCGAAGTTTCTCAGTCGCTTATCGGCACCCCTCGATAGGAGGAGTTCTACTGAATCCTTGTAAGGAATAGCTAAATGCAGAGGGGTTTCTCCCATCAAGTTCCTTGCATTTACCAAAGCACCATGATCCAGTAGGAGCTTTACCATTTCCGGATAACGCACAGCCTTATGGAGGGGGGTGTTGCCAAAAGGGTCCCTCTGATTCACATCGATCCCTCTCTCTATCAGTTTTTGCGCTATGCTTAGTAAATTGTGTTCGGCAGCCCAGATCAGCACGGGATCTCGAGCAGGCACCTCACTGTAGCTTGTGCCCATGCTCACAAACAGGAAGACAACTAGAGCAAAGGTTCGTATCCTGCTTACCCTGTTCGATTCCATAGGTATCCACCTCTTACTTCGGTAGAAGGAAGTATCCTCTTTAACCGATCCTGCTTAGAACCTTTACACTTTTAGCCTTTAAGCCAAAAAATCTTCAAGGCTATCCATTCGTACAACCGGAACCTGCGGGCCAGTACAGGTCTCCTTCCCCATACCTACGATACTGAAAAGCCTCCAGAAGATCATCCTTCTCAATCCGTTCCCGGAGATTCAGATCCGCGATTGTACGGGCAACCCGTAGTACCGATACAAGGCCTCTTCCAGAAAGGCCCAACGTTTTACCTACTTCCCAAAAGAACCGTTCCGTTTCTCCTTCCATCCGGCAGACGCCCTGGGCTTGTACTAGGGAGAGCCGGTTGTTGAACCTCAATCCAAGCGTTTCGTTCCGTTTCAACTGGTACTCCGTTGCCTGTTGCACCTGTTCCTTCATTTCCCTACTCCCTCTATCGTCGCGTGGAATGCCTTCATCATCCATAGAAAATACGGGGACTCTCATGTCTATTCTATCTATCAAGGCACCACCCAATCGCCTCCAGTATCGATCGATCTCCACATCACTGCAGAAACAAACTCCCTTTTCTTTTCCCAAGTTTCCACAAGGACAAGAGTTCATCGCCAGAACTAAATGTATATCCGCAGGGAATCGTTCCCTTTTCCCCGCCCGTACAAGCCTTACCATTCCTTCTTCCAAGGGCTCCCGTAATCCTTGAAGAATCCTTCTTCCGAACTCGGGAGCCTCATCGAGGAACAAAGTTCCCGTGTGGGCCAAAGAGAGTTCCCCTACCGATAGGTTCCTTCCACCCCCCAAGATCCCTTCCATCGATGCTCCATGGTGGGGAGCCCGGAAAGGTCTTTCCTCGATGAGACCGCTACCGGCTGGCAACACCCCTCCCAAGGAATGAATTCGAGTAACTTCCAACGACTCTTCTCGCGATAAACGGGGCGCTATGGAAGGAATACGGATGGCAGCCATCGTTTTCCCCCCACCCGGTGGCCCGAATAGAAGGATGGAATGCCTACCCGTTACGCTAACTTCGATTGCTCGTTTCAACAATGCCTTTCCCCGTAAGTCCGAATAATCCGGGTACGTTACTTTTGGCTTTGAGCATACTAGGCTAGGTTGGGCCACCTCCTGCCTTTCCCCGAGGAGCGTTAGTAAATGGATGGCCTCCTTGAGGGATCCGATTCCATACACTGAACCTTTCCCTACCGCAGATCCTTCGGCCCGATTCTCTTGGGCTACAAGGAAGAGCTCGATCCCTTCCTCTAACCCAGCTATCACCGCTGGCAACACCCCTGCTACGGGTCTAACCACCCCGGAAAGCAACAACTCCCCCAGTACCATGATTCGGAGAGAGCGGAGCTGGGGAGAAATTTGACCTGAGGCATCTAAAACCGCCAACGCGATGGGAAGATCATACGATGCACCTACCTTCGGAACATCTGCCGGAGCTAGATTCACCAGGATTCGATCCCGAGGGAAGGTTAACCCCGAGTTCCGCACAGCCACACGGATTCTATCCCGAGCCTCTCGAATGGCTGATCCAGGCAGCCCTACGATATCCATGCCAGGGATACCCCTTCGGATGTCTACTTCTATGGCAACCACCATGCCCTCGTATCCCGAAGCAGTGAATCCAAATAGGTCCATACTGTAGATTACGTGGTATTTTTTGAGTTTGCTTGTTTTTCTTTGATTTTACTTATTTCTGCCTGTACTAACCCATCGCAGCGTTCGTTAAGTGGATCCCCAGAATGTCCTTTGATCCAAACCCATTGCACTCGAAACCGTTGGACCAACTCCAACAGTCTTCTCCAGAGTTCCTGGTTCTTCACTGCCTTACGATCGCTGGTCTTCCAACCATTTCGAACCCAGGTATGAATCCACCGAGTGATTCCCAACTGCACGTACTGCGAATCCGTATGAAGGTGGATAACATCTTCGGTATTCCTGAGGAACTCCAAAGCCCGTATCACAGCTTCCAGTTCCATCCGGTTATTGGTCGTATGATTGCAACCACCCGAACGCTCCACCAACGATCCATCCGGGTATCGCACAAGAAAAGCCCACCCTCCCGGACCAGGATTCCCACTGGATCCTCCATCGGTGTATACATCGATCATATTCAGAAAAGGGAGTATACTATTCCGATGAAACCGTGGATAGTCGTTCAAATGGTCGTTCTGATTTTGGATACAGCCTCGTTTTTGTATCCGTTCCCTTCCCGAGAAGCTCCTAAACAAGAACCAAAGGAATCTACTCCTCCCCTGACACCCATTAGGATCGAGGGTATCCTCCGACTTGTAGGGAACGAACCCTTCACTCGCCTCAGTTTGACGGACTCACAGAACAGGATCTACTATATAGAAGCCGATTCGATGGATAGAATTCGCACCTATATTGGTTCTTCCATCCGGGTAGAGGGTCTATTGGCACGTAAACAGATCCGCCTAGCAGACAATCGGGAAATGCCCGATGAATTGTTCATCGTGCAGTACAAATGGGAGCCGATATCGAAAAAAATTGAAAATTGAAGTTGTCGATTGGGAAAGTAAGTACATGTTGCCTCATCCAAAAATCTAACCCTGAGTTTTGGAATGCCTCATCATAAATTCTAACCCTAGCGTACACACATACTAGTAGTGTTTTCTTTCTCTTTTTGCTTCTTTTTCTCTTTCTTTGTGAATCCTGTGGATTTGTGGATATCCTCCTTTGCCCGATTCGGCCTCGCTGGATGAGGACCTATGCCCTGCACTTTCTGCCGTTGGAGTTGGATCAGTCGATCTACGGCCTGGTCCACCCACCGTTTTACCTTCAGAAGGTGTAGCTGGGAGGCTTGCTGCCGGAGTGCCTCCTTGACCCGTTCATCCACTTCCTGATCTTCGAGTAGCCTCTGGTAGGGAGTCTTCGGCGAGTCGTACCGTTTCT
>CAKZQO010000319.1 GCA_937140905.1 uncultured Spirochaeta sp. | reverse complement strand
CACCTGTATTCTATAGGATGTGGCCCCTCTTTTTCTATAAAAAAAATCAGCCTCTTTCGGATTTTTGAAAGAGGCTCTATTTTTAAAAAATATCAGAGTGAAGATTGTAAGGATATGCTTAAATGATCGTTGGAAAGTATATTGGTAAAATTGAATCAAAAAGTAATTTTTTAAAGATTGTTTGTGGTTTATTAGGACATTTAGATTTACATACACAGATAAGAACAAAACCAATAATTAAATATATTAAAAAAAATAAAAGATCATTTGAGAATAAAAATATTATAGAGATAGGTTGTAGCAAAGGAAATAATTGTTTCGAAATATATTTTGCATCTGTCAAGGCAAAAATATTAGGTTTTGATTTTAATTGTGAGGAAATAAAAAGGGCGAATGAAATATTAAATAAATTTGGGATTGTTAAAAATATTCAATTTTTTTGCGCAGATGCTACAAAATATGATTATTCTACGATCGGAAAAGTTGATTACGTACTTCTTATAGATTTTATAGAACACATCAATGAACCTGAGAAATTTATAGAATCTTTGAAAACAATATTAAATGAAGAGAGTGAAATAATTGTATCAGTACCGACTTATTTATATAAAAAAGTCTTCGGAAATAATTTTCATTTAAGAGTTGGACATGTTAAAGATGGTTATAATCTTGAGGAGCTTAATAAATAATTTTCTATAATAGACTATAAACCAAAGCTACATGTATACAATACTGGTATATTTGGAAATATAGGATGTTTTTTGTTCTATAGATTTAGATTTGAAAATAAATATTTAAATATTATTAAAAAGTTAGTGCTATATCCTTTTTCATTAATGGATTTAATAAACAATAAATATGTAAGTAGTTCTTTGTTTGTTGTTTACAATAAGAATAAACCTGGTTTAGATTTTTGAAAGTTACTTAGTGTAAAAAAAGCATTTAAAACGAAAATAAAACCGTTGTCCACTTTTGCCACCAGTCGAAATGAAAAAATACCAGCCTTTTACTGCAGAGAGTTTTACAATTCTTATAATAATCGATTGAAAGATGTGCTATATAAAGCTTCTCCGATATTGCTCTAGAATCGAAAGGTGTAAAAAGCAACTCAGTTTCACCAAGCATCTCCGGTATACCCCCCACAGAGCTAGCTATTACGGGAATCCCTGTATGAAGAGCTTCTAATATCGTATTTGGATAGCTATCAAACACAGAAGGCACAACGAGTAGATCGCAGTCCCTATAGAAGGGGAATGGATCCGCCACTCTCCCATGGAAGCGTACCTTGTCCGCTAAGCCATGTTGGATTAAATAGTCAATATGTTCTTTTGTCTCGCCGGGGCCTACCACGTCAAGGGTAAGGTCCGTGATACCATGCTCCTCTTTCAATATAACAAGGGCTTCCAGTAGATATTTGAGCCCTTTGCGGGGACCCGTGGTACCGATAAAGAGTAGTCGGCGCAATTGAGTGCTCTGGTTTATCTGGGCGGTCTCCGGGGTGAATCGGGGTGGCCCAATGTGTCCCCCAATGATGTGGGATTTCCCTTCCGCTTGGGGGTTTCGGGAGAGGAAGTCGGAGCGATCGTAGTTACTCTGAAATACGATGGCATCCGCTACTTTAGCGATTTTCCGTTCATACGCTTTGTACTTCAAGAGGTCGAAAAAGTACTTCAGCTGCTTGATGGGTTTTCCCTTTGATTCCTCTAGAAAGAGTCTAGCCTCTTGCACCGTATTGCTCCGATGTCCGTAGAGGAGCCTGCAAGAAAAAGCTTTTTTAAGAAAGGATCCAGCGGCCAGGTTCGTTTCACTGAAGATGAGGATCCAATCGGGATGGGGAACTTCGGAACGGATCCGTTCGAAGTTCTGGGCTACGGCTTTCCGGAATACCCAGGATACAGGATATTTCTGTCCATGGGTATACTGTACGGGGATGGGGATCTGTTTGGAATGAGTGAACGGATACTGTAGGGCTGGGTTCACGAGGATGTGCACCGTGTTGCCTTTGGCCGCGAGACCTTCCATCAACTCGAGGTACCTTCGATGTCCACCCGTACGGATCTCTTTGTAGAGGAAAAGGCCCAGTATGTTCAGCGATTGGGGTGTCATTGGAAAGAACCTTATCGAAATCGAGATTGATGTTCAAGATTCTCGATACCCGGTTACGCTATTGAGTGGGCATAAGGATTGGATGGATCCCCCACCATGGAATATTCCTCACTTTTCTTGATAGGAGAATTTGATCATCGTAAAGACTGATGATCCCTAGTGTAGGATTGTTGAATAGAAAAGCGAGCCGTTCCAGGGTAGCATAGTGGGTAGGTTTAAGGGTTTTCACCAGTTTGATTTCCCGGAGGTCCAGACGATATCCATGGTCGATTACCAGGTCGATTTCGTTCCCATGGTTGTCCCGATAAAAGTACAGCTCGAATAAACCCTGCCCGTGAAGCTTTTCCTTCAGGTATTCACTTACGAGAAGATTTTCGAACAAGGCTCCATTGTGGGGGCCTGAAGCGGTGGTTTCTACGTCAGGGTATCGTAGGAGGAAGGCTGCGAAGCCGGTGTCGGTGAAGTACAGTTTTGGGGTCTTTACTACACGCTTTTCAATATTTTTAAAGTAAGGACGTAGAAGGTATACAATCCGTGAAGTCTCCAGGATGGAAAGCCAACGGGAGGCGGTAGGCTGACTAATACCCAGAATTTTACTGATTTCCGAAAGGTTCAGCAGGCTTCCTGTCCTAGCGGCAAGAAGTTCGAGAAAGTTCTGGAAGATCACTAGGTCTCGGATATCCGAAATCTGTCGCAAGTCCCTCTCAAGGTATGTCTGAAGGTAGGAACGAAAGAATACCGCACGATCGACTCCATGGATAAGGGGATCAGGGTAGGAACCGGTAAAGATCCGTTGGAATAGATCCTGTAAAGTGGGTGGGGATGTAGGAGGGGAAGGAACAGGATATTCCTTCAGGGCGATACCTAGAAGTTCGAACAAGGCTACCCGACCCGCGAGGCTTTCACTTAAGCGTTGCATCAGTGGAAATAGCTGTGAACCAGATAGAAAGAACCGCCCAGTTTCCTCCCGGTGTTTATCTACGTACATCTTGAAATGAGGGAATAGCTCGGGGGCGTATTGGACTTCGTCGATAATGCAGGGTGGCTTGGCGTTTTCCAGGAACAGGGCGGGATCCTCAATTGCTAACTTGCGTTTCACTGGATCATCCAGCGTATGGAATGGAAGATGGGGGAACAGGTGTTTGAGTAGAGTGGTTTTTCCCGTTTGATGGGGACCTGTTACTACTATGATCGGGAATTGTTTGGATGCGTTGAGAATGGAATCTTCAAGGGCTCGATGAATGTATCGGCGATTTGTATTACCCATTGTTTTAAAAACTTTCGTAAACGCTCTGAAACAGTATACCGGCCATATAGTACATTTTCAATATCCTTTATTGAAAGTGTACATATTTCCCTGTTTCTACTAGCCCCTCATACACCTCCATCACCCTCCGCGCGCTTGTCTCCCAATCAAATAACTTTACCCGCTCTAATCCCCGCTGGATTAGTTGTTTTCGCAGGCGCGAATCGTACACGACT
>CAKZQO010000318.1 GCA_937140905.1 uncultured Spirochaeta sp. | reverse complement strand
ACCTGGAGGTCTGCGCCGTTACAGAAACTCAACCTTCCTACTTTGAAAAAATTTACACAAAGGAATTGACAGTACCTGTAATATTTGTTACAGTTTACCAGTCGATTCGAACAAGTTTTCGGATATATTAGGAATTCGATCAAAATATGGTAAACTAAAAGTGATGAATGTTGTTCCCATTGTAGTGGTTACCTTAGTTTCTTCGTTCCTTCTTTTTCTGGTGAATCTCATCTTGTATCGCGAGTATCACCAACGGGCGTTGCTCTTTTGGATGTGCAGTTGGGGCTTCTATACTCTACGTTTTCTATTTGATCTATTTTCGATTCTTATGCCCTCGCATGGATGGGAACTGCTTTTGGAGCTTTCTGTAATTGTTAGCGGTTTATACTTGTTCCAAGGGGTCTATTGGTATCTACGGTCTTCTAAACAGTTACCTTTAGGGTGGCTTCTGTTCGCTATCCTCGTGGGGGCTTTAGTCCTGATTCGTTTGTTCATCCCGTTACATCCCCTTATTACGGCGTCCTTTTCCTTTCTGTTTTTAGGGATCTCCAATCTTGTGATGGGTTGGTACTTCTTCCAGAATCGATCAATTCCTCTAGTGGAACGGGTATTTCTGGGAACGATCCTAGTGATTTGGGGAATCCATAAATTGGATTATCCCTTCTTACGACCGTATCCAGTATTTGCCGTATGGGGATACACACTCGGATCGATCTTGGGGATGGCCACGGGAGTAGGCTTGCTCCTTGTGTTTCTCTCTTCAGAGCGCAGAAGAGCGGAAACTTCTGAGTCCCGATTCCGAACGTTGGTAGAGTCTTTAGATGATATATTTTTCACTAGATCGGGAAGGCAGGCATACAGGAGTGTTTGGCCGATGGGTAGAGAAGGCGGGAGGAAATACTCAGTTTCTAGGTCGAACCGCCATTGATATTATGGGAGAAGAAGCAGGATCGATTCATCTGGAGATGGCCCAGAAGGTATTCAGGGAGAATAGGGGCATCACATACGAATGGGAAATGCCCTTGCCAGAGGGGAAACGGTACTTTCAGACGACGCTTTCTCCGGTGAGGGATGAGAAGGGAAACTGTATAGAAATCGTGGGAGTTGGAAGGGAGATCACTTCTTTACGTCTCGCTTTGGAGGAGGTACAGGTACGGCTCGAAGAGAAGAACCTTCTCCTTCGAGAAATCCAGCATCGGGTACAAAACAACTTACAGGTAATCATTAGTCTGCTGAACCTTCAACTACAAGAAGCGGCTTCCGATGAAACCAAAGAAGAGTTCCAGGTAGCTATTTCCAGGATTCATACATTTTCAGAGTTATATGGGCAGCTACAAGACAAAGAGGATGTGGCCCATATCCGAATGGATCTTTTTCTCCTGTCTCTCGCGTCGAGGATTCTGGATTCAGGGATATTGCAAGAGCGCCCTGAGTTCCAGTGGGAAACGGAGGAAGTATCGCTTCCTCTGGACAAAGCAATAACAGTTGGCCTCATTTTCAATGAGATTATTTCCGGATATATTGAACAGCTCGCTGGCAATGAAAAAAAGGTTTTGAAAGGTACGTTGAAACGACAGGGGTTCTTCTTAGAGTTCCTCCTGTCGTGCGAGGGAAGAAAGATTGAAAAGAGCCGCCCCCTGTATTCTTCCAATCCCTCGCTACACCAAGAGCTGATCCAATCCCTCGTGATGCACACAAATGGAACGTTGGAGTATCGAGAAACCGAGATCATTGTAAAATTACCAGTGTTCTAAAACTTCGAAAAAAACACTTGCGGATTCCACAAGGATGAGTTATTCTATTTATAACTGTTATAACAGTTATAGAACTGGGGAGGTGTATATGAAACGGATTGGATTGATTGTCATACTGGCATTTGGAATCCTGCCTTTAGCATTCGCCACAGGCGCGAAGGAAGCAAAACCGAAGTATCCCAATGGAGATGTGACCTTCGTGAATCCTAACGCACCGGGTGGTGGCAACGACCTACTCATGCGGGCGTTGATCCCCGGAATGAAAGCGTACTTAGGGGTAAACGTAATCCCGGTGAACAAACCCGAAGCCCGTGGAGCGGTCGCTGCCATGGAGATCACCAACGCGAAACCGGATGGCCAGAAGGTGTACATCAACTCGCAAACGTTACTGTTGATGCCCTATGGAGGGATCGATGTCAAAGTGGAAGGGTTTCAACCTGTGGCTCAAGTGGTAGAGGATACAGGAGTCGTATTGGTAAAGGGTGACGCTCCATATAAGACAATACAGGATTTCGTGGAAGCCGCTAAGAAAACCAAACTAAAAGTTGCTCATAACGGTTCGGGATCCCTCTGGCACCTAGCTGCCGTGATGTTCGCAAAAGCCGCAAAAGTCGATTTCCAGTATGTCGTCTATTCGGGAGGGGGAACTCCTATGATGACAGCCTTGGCAGCTGGTGAGGTAGATATGGTGATCGTGAATCCTGCGGAATCCAAACCTCTGATCGACGCGGGGAAGATCAAACCTCTTGCGGTCATGAGCGAAGGGAAACATCCTATGCTGAGTCAGGTTCCCACCTGCAAGGAAGCGGGAATTCCGGTTACCTTCCCGGTCTGGCGTGGTATTTTTACCACGAAAGGTACTCCAGAAGAATTCCTGAGTATAATGGATAAAGCGGTCAAGGCGGGTACAGAAGGAGAAGAGTTCAAAAAATTGGTTCAGACTACCGGTTTGGAGATCAAATATAGAGACCACAAAGAGTTTACCAAATTCTTCGAAGAACAGAAGGAACTGACCGCTCAACTGATGAAAGAAATCAGCGCGAAATGAACAAAGATCTTGTGAATGGCCTGGTGGTTTTCGGCATAGGAGTTCTCGCTTACTGGGGAAGCCAGGTATTTAATAGAAGGGAAGCAGCCCTGTCCGAAAACCCGGCCCTGTACCCCCAATTACTTGCCCTTGTGCTTTGCGTGTTTGGTGTGGCATTGTCCATCCAAGGATTAATACGGAAAGAATCTTCTAAGCAGGTACCGCGAGGAGAGCGTACAGGTGTCCAAAGGTCGTTATATGTAGTCCTGACTCTAGTGGGATATGCGGCAGGGATCTACCTGTTCGGGTTTATCCTCCCTTCCCTTTTGTTCATGTTCGGTGTGCCCATCCTATTAGGGTCTAGCCGGAAGACAGCCTTTCTGGTGAGCGTGCCGCTTACCATAGCCCTGTATGTGACTTTTTTCCTTTTATTCAAGGTACCGGTTCCACAGGGAGCAATCTTCAGGTAGGGGTGTAGGCATGGGGTTCGATCTATACTTGGTGGGGATAAAACTCTTCGACGGTAGCGTGATTCTCTTCATGGTTTTAGGTGTTCTCTTGGGAATAATCGTGGGTGCTCTCCCTGGCCTGACAGCCACGATGGGAGTCTCGATCTTGGTCCCCCTTACATACAGCCTTTCCCCTACCGCGGCCCTCATGATGCTTCTGGGGATCTACTGCGCGGCGAACTATGCGGGGTCCATCTCGGCAACCCTAGTGAACATTCCGGGTACCCCTTCGGCGGTCATGACTACGTTGGACGCGTATCCCATGGCCCAGAGAGGTCAAGCGGGACGTGCGATTGGGTTGGCTACCTTAAGTTCGGCTCTCGGTGGCTTGTTCAGTGTGTTTACCCTTGCCTTGTTCTCTCCCCTAATAGCTAGCGTAGCGTTGAGGTTCACCTCCCTGGAGATGTTCCTTGTGGCCCTCTGGGGAATCAGTATCATGGCGTACGTTTCCCCAGGTTCTACCCTCAAAGGGTTGATCTCGGGATTCCTAGGTCTCTTGATTGCTACGGTTGGGTTCGACCCCTTGACGGCAGCTCCCCGATACACCTTTGGTTCAGTGTACCTTTCTTCCGGTGTCCAGTTTATCGCTGTTATGATCGGATTGTTTGGAGTGTCGGAGATCCTGCTCAATATCGAAAAGAATCACAAGGGAACGAAGCAGGAGCTCTTCAAAGTGGAAAAGAGTTTCGAGAGCCTGAAAGAAGTGAAAGGGTTATGGGGCACGATCCTGCGATCCAGTGTGGTAGGGGTGATCATTGGAGCCATTCCAGGCGCGGGAGGAACGATCGCTTCTATCGTTGCGTACGCTCAACAAAAACGGCTGTCCAAACATCCAGAGGAACTGGGAAGGGGAGCTCCCGATGGGATCGCGGCCGCGGAATCGGCAAACAACGCGTGCACAGGCGGCGCAATGACTACATTGCTCTCGTTAGGCATTCCCGGAGACGCGGTAACGGCGATATTGATCGGAGCATTCGTGCTCCATGGGCTTCAACCCGGACCGTTCTTGTTCGAGAAACATTTCGACCTGGTGTCGGCCATTTTCATCGGCATGGCGTTCATCAATATCCTATTCTTCCTCTTTGGGATGTTTGGAGCCAAGTACTTTGCCCGTCTACTCTTCCTCCCCCGAGCGGTCCTAAATACAGGGATCCTGTCCCTCTGCGTGATAGGAACGTACGCAGTACAGAGCAGTATGTTCGATGTGGGAGTGATGCTCCTGTTTGGAGTGATAGGATATCTGATGAGCAAGCAGGAAATCCCACGGGCCCCCCTTGTGCTGGGATTGATCCTAGGACCCTTAATGGAAGAAAACTTCAGGCGGTGGATAGGGTTGGCTCACGGGAAATACCTAACCGTGTTACGGGAAACATACACGAAGAATCCTATCTCCGTAGTATTGACGATTCTTGTGGTGTTGACATTCCTGTTGCCTTTATTCCAGAAACAGAAAAAGGTTTCGGAAGACGCCTCGAATATATCGCAAAGGAGACTAGAAAGGAATGACGATAGGTTCCATTAAAACGATTGGGTTCATCGGGTTGGGAGCGATGGGCCTTCCCATGGCGCAACGACTCATCCAAGCGGGTTTCACGGTAAAGAGCGCGGTTCATCGGA
>CAKZQO010000317.1 GCA_937140905.1 uncultured Spirochaeta sp. | reverse complement strand
GGAATCGCTAGTAATCGCGCATCAGCATGGCGCGGTGAATACGTTCCCGGGCCTTGTACACACCGCCCGTCACACCACCCGAGTTGGGGGTACCCGAAGTCGGTAGTCTAACCTGCGAGGGGGGACGCCGCCGAAGGTACGCCTGGTGAGGGGGGTGAAGTCGTAACAAGGTAGCCGTACCGGAAGGTGCGGCTGGATCACCTCCTTTCTAAGAGAAAGTATCCCACCCCCACTTCCTTCCTTTCCTTCCCCGTTCTTGGGCCTGTAGCTCAGTTGGTTAGAGCACTTCTCTGATAAGGAAGGGGTCACTAGTTCGACTCTAGTCAGGCCCAAAAACGAAACTGAGTGAAAAAATAAATTTGTTCTTTGACAAGTAGTAGAGAGGGGAGAAGGAACCTTGCATGGGCGGGGTCCTGGGGTTAGGGGTAGCTTAGGAGGCTACGGGTAGCTCTGGGGTCCTGAGGCATGCGAGGAGGAGAGAGAAGAGAGAACCGAGCGAGCGAATTAGAAGAACGATAGGCGGAGTGGGCCATAGGAGCCGAGTAGCCGACTGGGGAGCTCACCGTGGGGGTGAGGGGCCTGGGGGGTGAAAGGGGAATATGGTCAAGCGAATACGGGTCTATGGGGGATGCCTAGGAGCTCTCTGGCGAGGAAGGCCGTGGTAAGCTGCGAAAAGCTTGGGGGAGGAGCACACATCCTGAGATCCCGAGGTGGCCGAATGGGGTAACCTGGCAGGTTGGATACCTGTCGGCTGCAGATGAATTCATAGTCTGCAGTAGCGAGACCCAGGGAACTGAACCATCTCAGTACCTGGAGGAAAAGAAATCAAGAAGAGATTCCCTTAGTAGTGGCGAGCGAACGGGGAGGAGCCTAAACCTGGTGCGTGTACAAGCCGTGTGGTGTTGCGCGACTGGGGGTTGTAAGACTGTGCTGGGCCTGGCACACGACGGGCCGCGGGGTTGGAGAAAACTCACGGGTAGGGGAAGCCTACTGGGAAGGGGCACCGGAGAAGGTGAGAGTCCTGTACCCGAAACCTGTGAGTCCCCGTGGGCACAGTTCTTGAGTACGACGGGGCACGAGGAACCCTGTCGGAAGCTGGGTCGACCACGATCCAAGGCTAAATACGGGGGAGCTACCGATAGAGAAGAGTACCGTGAGGGAACGGTGAAAAGAACCCCGGTGAGGGGAGTGAAAGAGAACCTGAAACCATAGACCTACAAGCTGTCAGAGCCCTCCGATGAGGGGGGTGATGGCGTGCCTTTTGTAGAATGAGCCTGCGAGTTACGGTACGTAGCGAGGTTAAGGGATGGGAGTCCCGGAGCCGTAGGGAAACCGAGTCTGAACAGGGCGAATAGTTGCGTGCCGTAGACCCGAAGCCGAGTGATCTAGGTATGGCCAGGCTGAAGCGTGGGTAACACCATGTGGAGGGCCGAACTCTAATCCGTTAAAAAGGGTAGGGATGAGCTGTGCCTAGGAGTGAAAGGCTAAACAAACTCGGAGATAGCTGGTACTCGCCGAAATAGCTTTAGGGCTAGCCTCTGCTGGACTGTATAGGAGGTAAAGCACTGGATGGACTAGGGGGCTTCACCGTCTACCAAACCCAACCAAACTCTGAATGCCTATACAGGGTAGCGGGGAGTCAGACTACGGGCGACAAGGTTCGTGGTCGAGAGGGGGACAGCCCAGACCGTTGGCTAAGGTCTCGAAACTGAGCTCAGTGGGAAAGGAAGTGCCACTGCGAAGACAGCCAGGAGGTTGGCTTAGAAGCAGCCATCCCTTGAAAGAGTGCGTAACAGCTCACTGGTCGAGTAGTGGTGCGCCGATAATGTAACGGGGCTAAGCTCAGTACCGAAGCCACGGGATAGGAGGGAACTTCTATCGGTAGGCGAGCATTCCGCGGGCCGGAGAAGGGGAGGTGAGAGCCTCTCTGGAGGGGGCGGAAGGGAGAATGCAGGCATGAGTAACGAAAAGAGGGGTGAGAGTCCCCTCCGCCGAAAACCCGAGGGTTCCTGGGTAAAGGTCGTCTG
Source organism: uncultured Spirochaeta sp. (assembly GCA_937140905.1). GTDB lineage: Bacteria > Spirochaetota > Spirochaetia > DTKZ01 > DTKZ01 > DTKZ01. The sequence goes on along the minus strand of CAKZQO010000317.1, from coordinate 13,253 downwards.
CCCAGGGTTAGTCGGCCCCTAAGGTGAGGCCGAAAGGCGTAGCTGATGGGAAACGGGTTCATATTCCCGTACCTCTTACAACTTCGAGGGGATGACGCAAGGGGCGAAGCCCGGCCGGAGACTGGTAGATCCGGTCTAAGTGCCTGAGCCGAAGAAGGGAGCAGGGAAATCCGCTTCTGGAGGTGAGGGGCGAAGGCGAGCGGAGCGATGAGCGAAGCGAAGCGGGTGGAGTCTGGGTGCCGAGAAATAATCTCTAAGGCTAAGTTGTAAGGGACCGTACCGCAAACCGACACAGGTGGGTGGGATGAGGATTCTAAGGCGCTCGAGAGAACTCGCGTTAAGGAACTCGGCAACATGCACACGTAACTTCGGGAGAAGTGTGGCCCTCTGGGGGGGAGACCTTCTGGGGGGTTGCAGAGAAATGGCCCAAGCGACTGTTTATCAAAAACACAGGTCTCTGCGAACTCGTAAGAGGAGGTATAGGGACTGACACCTGCCCGGTGCCGGAAGGTTAAGAGGAGGGGTTAGCGCAAGCGAAGCCCTGAATTGAAGCCCCGGTAAACGGCGGCCGTAACTATAACGGTCCTAAGGTAGCGAAATTCCTTGTCGGGTAAGTTCCGACCCGCACGAATGGTGTAACGACTTGGGCGCTGTCTCAACGCGAGGCTCGGTGAAATTAAAGTACCAGTGAAGATGCTGGTTACCCGTGGTTAGACGGAAAGACCCCGTGAACCTTTACTGTAACTTGGCATGGAGACTTGGCCCGGGATGTGTAGGATAGGTGGGAGACTGGGAAGCGTGGGCGTCAGCCTGCGTGGAGTCGTCGGTGAAATACCACCCTTTTCGGGTTAGGTTTCTAACGGGTGTGCGGGAGCGCGCATCTGGACAGTGTCAGGCGGGCAGTTTGACTGGGGCGGTCGCCTCCTAAAGAGTAACGGAGGTGCGCGAAGGTTCCCTTGCGCTGGTCGGAAATCAGCGTGTACGTGCAAAGGCAAAAGGGAGCTTGACTGCGAGACCCACAAGTCGAGCAGGGACGAAAGTCGGTCTTAGTGATCTGGCGGTGGCGAGTGGAAGCGCCGTCACTTAACGGACAAAAGGTACTCCGGGGATAACAGGCTGATCTTGCCCAAGAGTTCATATCGACGGCAAGGTTTGGCACCTCGATGTCGGCTCATCGCATCCTGGGGCTGGAGAAGGTCCCAAGGGTTTGGCTGTTCGCCAATTAAAGCGGTACGTGAGCTGGGTTCAGAACGTCGCGAGACAGTTCGGTCCCTATCTGCCACGGGCGTTGGATGGTTGAGAGGAGCTGCTTTTAGTACGAGAGGACCGAAGTGGACGAACCTCTGGTGTACCAGTTATCCTGCCAAGGGTAAGTGCTGGGTAGCTAAGTTCGGACGGGATAACCGCTGAAGGCATCTAAGTGGGAAGCCCCCCTCAAGATGAACCATCCCTGGCGCACAAGCGCCCTGAAGGAACGAGACAGAAGATCTCGTGGATAGGCGGGAGGTGTAAGCGGGGTAACTCGTGTAGCCGACCCGTACTAATCATCCGTGAGGCTTGACCATATTCTCCGTTCATCCCCCGAGGAGCACGGAGAGCCGCAATTCGATGGAATCGCCTCGTTCGGTGGCTCAATGTCTCTCCCAGACCTTCTCTACTACGTATGAATACAAAGCCTGGTGATCATAGCGAAGAGGTCCCACCCGTTCCCATTCCGAACACGGAAGTTAAGCTCTTCAGCGCCGATGGTACTGCCTCAGGTGGAGGCGGGAGAGTAGGTCGTCGCCAGGCTTTTTTATTTTCTTTAGAACCTATTTTCGAACCATTCCTTCGCTTTCTCCACAAGAATCAAACTTGCTAAAAAAGAAGTTTCCTAGTATTCTGTAGTTAGCTTGGAGGAAACATGGCAGAACATGAAAACCAGTTACAACTCGTAACATTCCAGTTAGGAAAAGAAACCTATGGTATCGATATAATGGACGTAAAAGAAATACAAAGATTACAAGAGACTCGTCCGATTCCAAACGCTCCATCCTATGTAGAAGGAATCTTCAAGCTAAGAAATGATATCATCCCAGTAGTAAATTTGCACAAACGATTTCATATCAAGAAAGCAGAGACTTCCGAAGAAGATTCAATCCTCAGTGGGATAATCATCTTGGATATCGATGGAATGCGAATAGGTATTATTATAGATAGAGTTGCCAGGGTAGTAACTGTTGAATATGATCAAATTCAACCTCCCCCTCAAATTATTTCCGGCATTGGAGCTGAATATATCCAGGGCGTTGTCCGTCAAGAAGAAGGGTATTTGATCATCTTGAACATTCGAAAGCTATTCAGTGCCAAAGAGCTTCAACAGATAGATAAACTATCCACTGTCGGAAAGTAACAACCATGCAGATTCCAATTTCTCGTCCCTCTATTAAACGAAGCGATATGGACTCCGTTCTATCCTGTATGGTAACGGACAGTATAGGGCCAGGGATCCTTTCAAACCGATTGGCACGCCTTGTTGCGGAGTACATAGGAGTAGCCGGGGGGGTGGCTATCCGTGAGTATCCGAGAGCAATAAAAATCGTATTTGAGGCTATGGGGCTTAGCAAGGGAGATAAGGTGCTATTGACTCCTTTGCATCCTTCAGTCTATGCCAAAGTGGCACGGGAGATGGATCTAGATCCTGTCTATGTGGACGTGGCATTGGAGAATGGATGTATCTCCTTGAAAGAACTTGCGAAACAAGATCTAACTACTATAAAAGCCATTGTTTCATTTGCCCCCTTGGGGTTCGTACCTCCCGTGGAGAAACTTCTTGAGACAGGAATTCCCTTGATAGAGGATGTGTCTCAAGCGATTGGCGCGAATACCGCGAACCGCCGTCTGGGTACTTTTGGGTCCTATACACTGATTTCTTTAGAACCGGACGGAATTATTACCTCCGGTGGAGGAATCATGATATTAGGCAAAGGAAGAAAGGAGGTGAACATTCTACAGAAGATAGTGGAATCCTATCAGTATGAAATTTTACTTCCCGATTTCAATGCTGCGCTGGGCATTACTCAGATACAAAGTATAGAAAGATTCCTTTCTAAACGAAAAGATATTGCCCAACTATTTTCTCAAGCTCTTCTTCGTACCCGGCATAAACTCCTTTTCCAGCCAGATGAAGCGGAGAACGTGTACTATTCGTTTCCTATATTGGTGGCTTCTGGACTTAAAGAAGTACAAGCGTACTGTAAGAAACAAGGGATCGAAACAGTGCCTGCCTTTGATCGTTCTATTTTAGGGATGGGTTTTGAGCAGGAAAAGGATTTTCCTGCAGCACAAGCCCTATACTTACGCTGTCTTCTGTACCCTCTATACCCTTCGTTGACGAAATCGTCGATTGAACATATGCAGAAAGTGCTCACCTCTCTTCCTTAATAAGGGCGGGGATCCCTGACTGTTCTAAAAAGAGCGCTCCTTTACAATCAAAGGGTGAAACATTATAGTAAAAAAGATCATGAAGGTTCATCGTGCAGTTCAGCGTATTCTTATCATTGCCAATCTATTGAAGAATGATGCTGAATCCTTAGTGGCTACCATAACGGATTACTTACGTACAAAAGGATACTATGTAACGGTTCTCAGCTTCAGAGGGAAGCCTCCCCAGTTTGACATGGAGCCCTTTGACTTGGCTTTTTCATTGGGAGGAGATGGCACGGTCCTTTTTTCTGCCCGTCTTTTAGCAGAACAGGGAGTCCCGATTCTTCCCATAAATTTAGGGAATTTCGGATTTATCACTGAAATAGCAAAAGATGAATGGCAGGAAGCTTTCGAAAAATACTTGGATGGAACCCTTCGTATCGCTGAACGAATGATGATTCGGGTCAAGGTATACCGGGAGGGGATCTGTGTGCATAACCAGACAGCTTTGAACGACATGGTGATAGGTTCTGCGGGAATTTCAAAGATTGTGAACCTCTCTGTTTGTTTATCCACGCTCCCGATAGTGCGGTATCGCGCGGATGGTGTGATCGTCTCCACGCCTACAGGATCTACCGCTTATTCAGCTGCGGCGGGAGGTCCCATTCTACATCCTGAAATGGAAGCCATGATCTTGATTCCCATCTGCCCTTTCACTTTGTCCCATCGCCCCCTTGTGATTCCCACCACGGAATACATTGCCATCACAGTAGATGCAAAACAACGAACCGAAATTATTTTGACCACAGACGGACAAGTAGTGGTACCCCTGAAACCGCTGGACCGAATAACCATCGAAGCGGCAGACGTTCGAGTTCGATTAGTGCAAACCAATAAGCGATCTTTCTATACCGTGTTGAAAGAGAAACTAAATTGGGCTGGAGGGCCCGATGCTTGAGGAATTGCACATCCGTAACTATGCTTTGATCGATACCTTAACCGTTCATTTTACCGAAGGTCTGACGATCCTCAGTGGGGAAACAGGGGCTGGTAAGTCCATCCTGGTAGGAGCATTAGGGATGGTATTGGGTGCAAAAGTATCTTCGGATGTGATTCGAACGGGTGCAGAGGAAGCGGAAGTTACGGCCATCATCCGAATTACGGGTAACCGGGATGCGGAGGAATGGCTACGTCAAAAAGAGATCTCACCTGATGAAGGGTCGATTATCCTTCGGAGGATCCTACGCAAGAACGGAAGAACTGCAAGTTATATTCAGAATGTCCCAGTTACCGTAGGTGATTTGCAAGAGTTTACTTCCTTCCTAGTAGATCTCCATGGCCAACATGAACATCAGTCCCTTTTCCACGAGGAAAACCATCGGAGATTCCTAGATCGATTTGCCGGTATTTCCGACAGGGTAGAAGCGTTCTATACGAAGTTTCAAGAATTAGCTCAGCTGCGCAAGAAAAAAGATGAACTCACCAGAACCGAGAAGGAGCGACTCCGGGAATTGGAGTATCTACGGTTCGCAGTGGAAGAGATTGAACAAGCGAAATTGCGCGAAGAGGAAGAAGAGGAGCTCTCGCAGGAGAAGAAGATCCTTCTTTCTCACGAAAAACTGGTGAAAACGCTGAATGAAGTAATTAGTGAACTTTCTGCGGGAAGAGAAGGTGTCGCTTTAGGTATACGACGAGGTCTGAATCTCCTCCAATCTTTGGTGCCCATCGATGGATCCCTCGAGGCATACCAAAAACGATTGGAAGCGGTGTATTACGAGTTACTGGATATTGCGGAATCTTTGAAAGCCAACGCGGAAAAAAGGGTGTTCCATCCCGAACGATTGGAAAAAATAGAAGAACGGTTAGGAATTCTCTATAAACTAGAGAAAAAATATGGCCCTACATTGAAAGATGTCTTTCGGTTCAAAGAAAAAGCAGCGGAACGAATCCGAGAATTGGAAGCCACTACTTCAGAGATGGAAAGCATCGATAGGGCAGTTTCCGATACAGAAAAACAGTTGTTGGAAGAAGCAGATAAAATTTCAGAACTTCGGAAGCAAGAAGCTGCCCGACTTCAAAACCTAATTACAGAGGCTCTCATTCGATTGGGAATGAAGAAAATCCGATTCGAGGTGTCCCTATCCCGCAAAGAATCAAGTCCAGGCGTTATTCTTTGCGGACCCTATGGATACGATGCGGTGAGCTTTCTTATTTCTCCCAATCCAGGGGAGCCTTTGAAACCTTTGAAAGATATAGCTTCGGGGGGGGAAGTTTCCCGCATCATGCTGGCTATCAAGACTGTTCTTGCCGAAGCAGATTCCATTGGGTGTTTGATTTTCGATGAGGTGGATGCAGGTATAGGGGGAGAGGCAGCCGTGGTAGTAGGAGACTATCTACATAATCTTTCTCGTTCAAAACAAGTATTGGTCATCACCCATCTAGCTTCTTTGGCAGCTCGTGGAGATCAACATTTTAGAGTAATGAAAGTAGTGGAAGGAGAGCGAACTCGAACCGATATTAAAAGTATTAAAGATGAAGAACGGATCAGGGAAATCGCCCGAATGCTTTCAGGTGAACCGGAAGGGAAGGTTTCTTTGATCCATGCGGAAGAGCTATTAATGAAGTACAACAGAGGCTGAGTTTTAACTCGGAGTTTATATGGGAAAGATCAGTGTAGAGGCAAAGAAACGGTATTTTGAAAAAGTGAAAGAGTACAAAACCGTTCTAGAACAAATCATGCAGAGAGAAAAGAATCTTCTGAAACTTATAGAAAAAGGAGATGCGAACTCAGCCTATGTGAAGATTAACCTGGCGGAAGAAAGCTTGAATCTTGCCTCTTACTATCTACTGTTAAATGAAATATCTGTTTCTCTGTTGTCCGTGAAGAACGACTCATATCTTAATGAAGCTCGCAAGAGTTGCTACAAATGTATTATTTATCTGGAAGACGTAGTGTCTAATCTTATCGATGCACCTTATTCGGATTATAAAGAGAAAGTCGAACAGATCGAAGGGATGGAAGATGAAAAGAGATACGCTCTCATAAGAAAACTTGGATTTACCATTCAATCGGTCATGGAAGCCTTTGGAGAGAACTCGAAATGGAAATGGTCTTTTGTGGAACTAGAGGGCAGGTTTGCCACGGTAGCGAAGAATATTTTCAATTTCAAGAACCTTGCCGAGGGATTAGACCCTCGTTCAGAGGGGTACCAATTTAGGACCGCTCACCTGAATTTAGTGAAAGATCTATTACAGAAGGCCGCTGACCGATATCGGGAAAAGTACGAACTATCCACTCTGAGGATTGATGATTTCAAGCTAGCGATCCATTACCTAGGAGCCCTTCGAAGGCTGTACATGCTTTTAGGGGATGGAACCAACGCCGAGACAATACGGAAAAAGATAGAGGTATGGACCCAAAAAATGGAGGACGATGAACGACGGGCGGATACGAAACGGACTCCATCGATCAAATCAGGAGAAAACTAGCCGTTCTTCCCCAACTCGTGTAGCGCATCATACGGATACAAGGTTTCCATAGAGGTAGTCACGAAATCCCCTGTGCCCCCTGCGAAAACAATGGGGAAATCCTTGGAAACGAATTCGGAAATAACCTGTCTACAGGCTCCACAGGGAGACACTGGATAGTTGGCGTCCAAACAAACAACGGCTAAAGCCGAGAACTCTTGTTTCCCTTGGGCAAGGGCAGTAAAGACTGCTACCCGTTCAGCACACACGGTAAGTCCAAAGGACCGGTTTTCGATATTGATACCTGTAACAATAGAACCATCTTTACAGAGTAGAGCCGCCCCAACCCGGAAACGAGAATAGGGGGCATACGCCAGTTCGGCCGCTTTCCTAGCCTTCTCTATTAGATCCGTAACCGGAACATTCGAGGACATTTCGTTGACATCCCTCCAGACTGTATTATAAGCTACGGATGGAATGAACGACAAGCCACATAGGTATGGTCTTTTAATCTTCTTCATGATACTGGTTGGCTACATTGCTCTGTTTCCTATCCCTTTGGGAAAGGAACTCCTGTTGGTTTTACAATGGATTCGCTCTGTCGACGATCCTATTTCGACACTTGGACAAAGTTCTCAATCCTCGAAAGAGAAGGTTACTGGTTTTTTGTTGGGGAAGACGATCGGATATCTCTCAGAAGCAGGGGATCTGATTTATAGAGAATCTGTACTCTATTCTGCCCTAGTGACTGATCGAGGATTTATCAATTACTCCGCAATTCCTAAAACCCTGGTAGTTAAGGATCCAAGGGGGAATTTCCTTTCGACTTTGAGGATAGAAGGGTATCCTTTCGCGCGGAAGAATCGACTTTTCGTGCTTTTAACAGATGGATGCGGATTGGCCGAGGTAAATCTTGAGGGAGAGATTCTTTGGAAAAAAGATTTCAACCAGTTAATCACTTCGATGGATGCAGGAGCGACCGCAACTGCGATAGGCTTTTGGGATGGGACTCTACTCTTATTAGGATCCAAAGGGGAGGTGGTTTTCCAAGAGAAACTATCCCAAGACCCCTATGGTGTAGTCTATCTGACATCCTTAACGAAGGATGATCGGATGATGGGTGTTGTGTTTGGACTCAACCCCCAACGGGGGATTCTATGGGAAAGAACACCCGGAGGGTATAAACGAGTGCGGAGTTTCCAATTAAGCAGTAATTTTAGACGACCGATACAAGGGCTTTTCGACCCCAAAACAGAGAGGTTCGTGATCGAAGATGCGGAAGGGATTTCTATAGTTGGGAAGGCAAAAGAGGAAGACGTACGGGTTCCCTTGAAAGATAGAATAGGAACTATTACTTCCTGCTCAATCGATAAACTGTTACTCCTCTGTACCCAACAGAGTGAAGGACGGAAGGTAATGGGCATCACTGACAAGGGGAAAAGGGTTTTTTTAAAATCTTTAGTTGGGGAGGGGCCTTTGTGGTTTCAGAGTGAAGAAGGTTCATTCTTTTTGGGATTCAAGAAGAGAATCATTAAGTATCGGGTGATGTTGGAATGAGAAAAAGGCAGCTTTTCTGGGTGCTTGCTCTCCTCTGCATCTGGGGAGGGGATAGGATTGCATGGTCTTACCAGTGGCCTATAGAGCCTAGGATTCTTTCAGTTTTTGCGCAGGGAGGAGCTGATGGGTTTGAGAGAAGTATTCGTATTTCCGCAAACAACACCGAAGTAAAACCTATCGAAGAAGGTGAGCTTATCTTTTTTTGTTCCGAAGGATCCCCTTCTTCTCTGCCATACCCATTGGGTTCTTTTGCGGTACTGCAACATGGACGTACTCTTCGATCCCTCTATGCTCACTTGGAACTTTCCGACTCAGTACAACGAATGGAAAAAACGAATTACCAAAAAGGGGATGTGATAGGAAAGACAGGGTTAACCGGAGCATCCTCTATGGTAGGCTTAAGTCTTTTTACCTACGATCTAGAGGCAAAACAATTCGTAAATCCTCTCCTTCTTCTCCCCCCCGTAAAGGATACATCCCGGCCTATCATTCGGAATGCTCAGCTGGAAAAGAAAGATAGAATCATTCCTCTTCCCACAGCGGAACCCGTACCCAAGGGCATGTGGGAAGTCACCGCCGAAGTGTTTGATTTAAGCTCAGCGGTTCCGACGTTCTGGCCAATGGGGGTATATAAGGTTAGCCTATATCTGAATGGGCAGGAACGATTCATGGTTACGATGGATACCTTGAAAGAACAGGGGGGTGTTACGCGAGTCTCTCCCTCGGAAGGGCTTGCATACGATCAACTCTATTCTAAAGAAGGGTTCCGAATGAAACTAGGTACCGTAAACCTGAATCCGGGGGTTTTGAACTTGGAGATTGTAGCACGAGATTTTGCGGGCAATGAAAAGAATCAGTTGTATCGATTTCGGGTGGAGTGATTTCATTGTACACCTACTCTAGCAGTATCCCTAAAAACGAGAAATTCGTATATATCTCTTGTCCTATCTGCGGGTCATCGGAATCACGACCTTATTGGCAAATACCTAGAGCTCGATTCGTTCTCTGCTCCCATTGCTCCCATGTGTACCAGAATCCTCAGCCTGTATTCGATGATCTGAAAACCCGGTATCAAGAAGAGTATTTCCATTACGAACTGGAAAACGAAGCCAATTTTTTCAATCTCATGCGGTTGGGGTTAGAGGATATTCAATTCTCTCGATGGGAGCCTCTTCTGCGAGAGGAGGGGTATTTCCTGGACATTGGATGTGCCACAGGGATGCTCCTATCCTACATGCAGGAAAGGGGATGGCGGGTACAGGGGGTTGAAATCTGCGAAGCATCGGCGAAATATGGGATGGCCCAAAGGCATGTTCCCATCTTTGTAGGAACATTGGAGGAAGCACCATTTGCAAAAGAAACTTTTTCGTTTGTTCATGCTTCGCATTTAATTGAACATCTCACTGATCCTGTGGGGTTTCTTGTGCGAGTATATGCCCTTCTTAAGAAGGGAGGGCATTTCGTTTTGGTGACTCCTAACCGGTCTGGATTCCAAGCGAAACTATTAGCAAATCGATGGCGATCTTGCATTCCGGATCATCTACATCTGTTTTCAAAAGACACCCTGCATCGGTTAGTCCGAAATAGCGGGTTCAGAGTATTACACATTCAGACCTGGGGAGGAATTGCAAAAGGATTGGCTCCTCGATCGATCAAGTGGGTACTGGACAGGCTCGCAAAGAGGTATGGCTTCGGGGATGTGATGCTCTTCCATCTGGAAAAGGTCTAGGGATCGCGACTCTTGACATGCAAGGAAGGTTTTCCTAGGATGGGGAAGCCTTGGATGTTAGGAGGCCGAAATGAATCGAGAGCGATTGGAAGCCCTCACGGATGAAGCCCTACGCAAACTTGCCGCCCTCGAAGGTCTGGATGTCCCTGACGATGTGGAGCGGATCCTTCTAATAGACGCTATTTTGGAAGTATTAGAAGAAAAGCAGGAAGAACAAGAACTCCAGAACAACAACCTCATGCAGGTCTCCCAGAAGAAGTACGATCTAACACTCCTCGATATAGAGAGTATACCTGAAGAAAACATCGAAACGATGCTCCCCGTGTCCTACCATGAAACAAAGATCCAATTTCTCCTTCGCGATCCATATTGGGCATACGTATATTGGGACGTAAAAGGAGGTTCCCTGTCCGCCCTTAAGAGGGAACTGGAAGCCGAGAAAGTAGTTTTGCGGGTTCTAAGGCATCGAAGCATGCCCAAAGGGGCACAGTATTCTTCATCCGAAGTGGTGGATTCCTTCGATATCGATCTCGGTTGTAAAGATTACTCTTGGTATGTGAATCTGCCTGTTCAAGATACCTATTACTCTGTTGAGCTAGTTTTTACTTCCAAGCAACATGAACTCATCGTCAGTCAATCGGAGGTGCAGTACGTCCCCCCAGTATACTCTTTCGAAGAACTGCTGAATTCTTCCGATACGCAACAGAATTCTCTCTATCTTCTCATGGAACTAGACAAATTGGATATTCTTTACACCAAACCTACAATGCCGGACCGGCTTGGTCTAAGCGATGAAGCGTTACAGTCTCTCTGAAAAGGGTCGGACATCATGCAGAAAGGTTTTTTGATTCTAGCTTTACACGCCCATCTTCCCTACGTGCGTCACTTGGAATATGAGGATTTTTTCGAAGAGCATTGGTTGTTCGAGGCGATTGCGGAAACGTATATGCCTCTTTTACGGGTATTCAACCGATTAGAACAGGACGGGATTCCGTGGAAAATCGCAATGTCCATCTCCCCCACGTTAATTACCATGCTAGAGGATGGGGAATTGCAACGGAGATATATTCGGTATACAGAGCGATTGTTGGACTTGATAGGGAAGGAAGAAGAACGAACCAAGGGGAATCCAGAGTATAAAACTATTTTGGCAATGTATCGGGATCTATACCAAGCCAATTTAAGGGAGTTCACCACCCTTTATGATCAACATATTCTAAAGGGTATCGAGTATTATAGTAAAAAAGGCCGTATCGAACTCCTGTTGACCAGTGCAACCCATGCTTATCTTCCTTTATACTCTTCCTACCCAGAAGCAGTCCATGCCCAGCTAATTACGGCTTTGGAAACTGTGCAGGGAGTGTTCGGGAAAACTCCCAAAGGATTCTGGCTTCCGGAAATGGGGTACTATCCAGGGGTAGAATCCTTTTTGAAAGATATTGGAATCAAGTATTTCTTTACCGCTACTCATGGGATTCTTTTCATGAAAAACCGTCCCAAATATGGGATTTTTGCTCCGGTCGAATGCCCGAATGGTTTGCTTGCCTTTGGGAGGGACCCGGCAGCTTCTCATTCTGTTTGGTCCGCTAACGAAGGATATCCGGGCGATTTTGTGTATCGGGATTTCTATCGAGATATTGGGTTAGATCTCCCTCTCGATTATATTGGTAGCTATTTACCCGATGGACATAGCCGCTGTTTTACTGGACTGAAATACTATGCCATTACCGGGAAGGAGGGGGAAAAACAGCTCTACAACCCCGTAGCAGCTTCGAAGAAAGTGATAGAACACGCGGAAAACTTTATCTACACTCGCTCCAAAGTGTTGAATAAATTGGATTCCCTGATGGATACTCCTCCTGTGTTTGTATGTCCCTTCGATGCGGAATTGTTCGGGCACTGGTGGTTTGAGGGTCCCCAATGGATCGAAGCGTTGTTCCGCGCTCTAAGTCAACAGGATCAGTTGGAAAGCATTCATCCTTCCCAGTACATCAAGGAGTACGGCGCTGTTCAGAAGGGGCAACCAGTCTTCTCTAGTTGGGGAAACCAAGGATACTCCGAAGTATGGCTCGACGGAGGAACCGATTGGTTGTATCGACATACCCATAAGGCCATCGAACGTATGGTGGATCTAACGGAACGCTACCCAGATGAAAAGGGGTTAAAAGCAAGGGCCTTGAATCAAGCAGCCAGAGAAGTGCTATTAAGCCAAGCTTCAGATTGGCCTTTCATCATCCATGCGGGCACTACGGTTTCGTACGCGAAACGTCGAGTGTTGGAGCATCTTCAAAATTTCACCCGGATTTATGATGCCCTTTGTTCTGGGGTGGTCAGCACAGAATGGTTGACGAAATTGGAAAAGAAGAACATCGTATTCCCTAAGATCGATTATCGTATCTTTCGCCGGCAAAACCGATCCCATTAGGGTCTGATTTCTCTAATATCATATTTTAATCTATTCGTTGCTTAAAGTCCAAATTTCTGCTTAACAAAGATGTACTCATTTTCTCTTGCTGAATGAAAATCGTGATATTTCAATTTTACTACCGTTGACAATAGGAAAAGATAGGATAGTATAAATATCGGTGGGAAAAAGTGGTAAACTTTAGGAAAAAGTGGGTAAATTAGGATGCTTACGGGAGAATTCCGCAATTCAGTGGATGAAAAGGGGAGGCTTATGATTCCTTCGAAAATCCGGGGAGAAATTGCGGGCAATATTCTCATTCTAACCCGTGGGATCGACACCTGTTTATGGTTATTCCCACCCGAGGAATGGAAAAAGATCTCGGATAATTTGATGGAGTCCACCTCCCCTTTCAATGCAAAAGCTCGTCTGATTCAGCGAAGAATTGTTGCTCCCGCGCAAGAGGTGGAGGTAGACAAGGCGGGGCGGATAAATATCCCCGTAAGCTTAAGGGAATATGCGGGGCTGAAAAAGGAAGCGGTCATCCTAGGCATCAAGAAGTACATAGAGATCTGGGATGTGGACATATACGAAGCGTACTGGAAAGAGAACGAAAAGGTTTTCCAGGACGCGGCAGAGGAACTGGGGGGACTAGTTTCTTTCTAAAACTGGGAGAAGTTTGAGAGGGAT
>CAKZQO010000316.1 GCA_937140905.1 uncultured Spirochaeta sp. | reverse complement strand
CTTCTGGGATCGCCTGTAGCCCAGCAGTAAAAATTACCATGAAGTAAGGGGATGCCCGCCAAATTCCAATATGGATCAAAGCAAGGATTGCCGAGGTTGGGTGAGTCAACCAAGGCACAGGGGAAACTCCAAAAAATCGCAAGATCTCATTTACCAATCCATACTCGAAATAGAGGAATCTCCAGAGTACTGCCACTACCACAGGGGCCAATACTACTGGAATGAAGATCAAGGTTCGAAAGATACTTCCTCCCTTTCGAAGCTTTACGGTCATCAATGCCAATACAAGGGAAAGTATCCATACAGGAATCACTGATCCGACCACGTATGTGAAGGACACTCGGACCGCTTGCAAAAAAGATGCATCGTGGAGAAGATCGATGAAATTTTTTATTCCGATCAACTTGGGTCTGGAGAATAGATCGTAGTTCGTTAAGCTTAGGTATCCAGCCGCTGTCATAGGAATAAAGCGGAACACCAGGAGGATAAGTACCGTAGGAAGAACGAACAGGTACGCCCATCGGTTTATTCGAGTAGACACATGAAGCTTTCGCATAGGTTCCACCCGGTTTAGAATTAGGCTCTTCCCCCGAAGGGGAAGAGCTTGGACTTAGATCATTTCCCGTCTAGAATTTTCGAAAGTTCCGCGTCGGCAGCTTTCAAAGCCTCTATAGGTTCAATCCCTTGGAAGATCACCATCTCGATCGCTCGACCTACGTTCTCCACAATTTCATTCGTATGTACCGAGCGAACATACCAGGAAGCGGTCTCGATATCTTTCAAATGCACTTCGATATAGGGGAATTCTTTCGCTGCCTTTGTCTCCATCAAACCCTTTCGTGGTTGAATGAAAGATGCTTTAATGATCCACTCCTCTGGATTGGCTAGCATGAATCGTACGAAATCCCATGCGACTTTCTTTTCCATTGCAGGTTTATCCTTGTTTACCCCCCAGGTGAATCCATACATCATCGTTTTGGGACGGGCAGGATCCAATTGAGCGATGCTGGTAAACGCCCAGTCCTTGTAAGGTTGACCAAAGCGTTCCTTCAATTGATTGGTTGCCCAGGGACCCGTGTACCAGATGGCTGTTCGACCGTCGATAAAGTCCACATTGGGATCGCTGGGAGTAGCCAAGGAGTATTTAGGATCTCCCGTGACTTTTGTCACATCTCGCCAGAGCTCCAATGCTTTTATAGCTGGCTCCTTCGCTAGGTTGGATTTCTTGTTCTCATCGAGAACTGTTCCACCAAACTGTTCTATAATCGGTTGAAGAGCTTGCAACTGCCACCTCTTGGATTGATAAGGAAAATCAAAGCCTTTTCGGACAGTCCTTCCTCCTTCCACCTTCTTGAGTTTGGCCCCCACTCTTTTCAAGTCTTCCCAGGTCTTAGGAGCATCTTTGGCGAAATCCAAGCCTGCTTCTCGATATGCTTTTAAATTATGCACTAGACTCATGGAATTGGCTTGATAGGGAAGCCCGTAAATATTTCCCCCAAAGGTTACTCCTTCCAGCGCTTTCCCTATATACTCGTTCTGGATATCGGAGAGTTTCGCTCCTCCAAATACTTGAAGATCGATCGGTTCCAATACTCCTTTGTCGTAATAAGCGGCAAAGAAGGAGATGTCCTGATCTAGAATATTGGGGCCCGTGCCTGAGGCTAGGGCAACCGTGAGTTTTTGGTTCAAATCTGCCTGGCTGGCTACTACCTGTTCGATGGTAACATTGGGGTGCAGTTTCTGATAACGTTCTGCAAGTTCTTTCACATACTTTGTAAAGGGAGCATACTCATGCCACCAAATGGAGATTTTTATAGGTCGTGAAGGGAATGTCCATCCTCCCCCTGCAAACGGTCCTTTTACTCCTTCCATGGGTTTCAGCATGACCCCCTGTTCCTCCTTGCTACCCTCTTTCTGTCCACCGGCAGTTGCACCTTGCATAAAGCATAAGGCCATTAAAAGGATCAGAATTCCATTCAACAAAACGGAAATGGATCTTTTCTGCATCATACCCCATTCTCCTTTTTCCTATCGATAAAGTATCCACCTAATACATAGGTGTTTGAGCAGACTAGTCAAAGATTTCACGAACCTCCCTGTTTTTCGATCTCCTTCAAACGAGCTTCGATATCCGCACGAGGAGGGGAAAAAATATCCAACGCTAATACATACTCTTCCAATGATTCGATAGAATGTTCCATGTTTGGTGGAACATAGGCGAACTCTCCAGGACCAATTACCTGCTCCTCCTTTCCGATATTCATCCGTAGTTTTCCTTTCAGCATATAGGTTATCTGTGCGCTTGGATGTTTATGGGACTTGCATTTCAAGTTCGGAAACGCCTCATGCAATGAGATCATTACATCTCCAAGCGTGATAGCTTGGCGACTCATTCCTGCGGGTAGAGTATTGCCCTCTTTCACATCCTTCGGAATTGTTTTCCATGAGAAGAATGGCATAGACCCTCCCGTTATCTAGCATATTGGATACAGTGTTCAGTATACACCTTTTTATCCACCTGTCAAGGTCAATAAGGAAAACAGCTATTGTGAAATCTCGCAGTAATGGCATATTGAATTTTGAAGGCATTAGAAAAAGGAGAGAGGAGATTCTAATAATAGAGTGTCAACGTAGTTCGTAAAACTATAGTTCGATCTCGACTCCGAGAGACTTCGCTATTACCCGGGCAGTGTTCAATTGATGCTCCCTCGATGTTCGCTCCGCTTTCTCGCGGTCACCTTGAAGCAAGGAAGTAAGAATATCCCGATGCTCCTTACACACTTGAGCATACCTGCCGGGTAGTTCCAAAGCCAACGCCCGATATGCTTCGCTCTGATGGTAGTATTGAAGAGTGAGCTCCTCGATTCGCGGCGAATTGGCTGCTTTAATGATGATTTGATGGAACTCGAAATTCTTTTCAAGCATGAGGTTATGATTCAGCGATGCCTGCAGACTTTCCATTTCATCGCATAGGGTTGTGAGTCTATTCTTTTGAACATCCGTCAACTTGGATGTGGCTAATCGAGCGCAGATCCCTGCCAGCGCAGCACGGATATAATAGATTTCGATGATCTCATCTACCGACAATCTCCTCACAATGGATCCCTTGTAGGGTATATTTTCCACAAGTCCTATTGAAACCAATCTATTCAGAGCTTCTCGTATAGGGGTTCTACTTACATCGAGTCTCTTGGAAAGGGCTAGGGTATTCAAAGAATCACCAGGTTTTAGTTTACCGGTGAGAATTTCATCCCTCAAGGTCTCGAACACTAGATCTTGCATACTTTTGTAAGCCTTTCGGATCGTCGTGTATTCTACCCTATCCACCTGGTCCCCCTTTTACAGCTCCCAGTAAACATTAAAATTGTACATTGGATATAGTATACACATTCAAGAACTAGGTTACAATATGAAACCACCATGAATGTACAAATTGAAAAAGAATAGCTTATGCGCGCAACGTAAAAGGAGAAAAATTCGTTTCGGTATCCAGGGCATCCACCCCTTCTCTCTGTTTAAGGAATCGAACAATCCTATAGGTCAAAGGGGTAATCACGATCTCGTAGGCAACTTTTAGGAACCATTGAGATAGGATTGATTGTTGGAGTCCCTCCAAGGGAACGATTCCATAGAAGGCCACGGTGATGAATACAAGGGAGTCTACCCCACCCCCCACGATGGTCGACCCGATGGTCCTTAGCCACAGGAATC
>CAKZQO010000315.1 GCA_937140905.1 uncultured Spirochaeta sp. | reverse complement strand
TAGGCGACCCAGGCGGCGATGTTTTCTCCCACTCCCGGAACGGCTCCGATCCCCACGCCGATGAATCCCCAGCGAAGGATTCTGAAGAAATTCTCTTTGATGATCCTTCCGAGCGGTAGATGTTTCTTTGCATCCATGTCGGCTATGGGAATCACCTCTTCGTTCCCCTTCATGGATTTCACGATCTGTGGAATCCCGAAAAAGGCAATGGTCATGGGAACAAAGGGAATCCCCGTGATCAGGTCCTTAATACCGAAGGTTAGGCGTTCCCATCCTTGAATGTCTTCCATCCCTACCATGGCCATCAGAATCCCGATGAAACCAGCAATCCATCCTTTAATTGCTTGCCCAGGGGTCGAAATCGCCCCGCAGATTAAAATCCCGAAAATAGCCAGCCAGAAAAACTCCGGGGAGGTGAACTGCAACGCGATCTTTGTCATGAGAGGGGTGAAGAACAGGAAAATCACCATTCCAAAGAACGTGCCGATCACGGAGGCTACCCGGGCTACTGTGTTCGCGTTCCCGCTTTCCCCTTTCAAAGCCAACGGGTACCCGTCCAAGCAGGTAGCCGCAGCAGAACCCGTACCAGGTATATTGATCAAGATCGCAGTGATAGAACCCCCGTAAATAGCCCCGATATACACCCCCATCAACACCACTAAGGCACTGTCCAACTGGAGGGAATAGGTGAGGCCCGTGAACATGGCGATTCCCACTGTGGCAGAAAGGCCAGGAAGAACCCCAAATGTTATTCCCACCACCATGGAACTGAACATCAGGAGCAGGTTCTGCAAGGTGATTAGGCTGATCGTGAAGGCGCCGAAATTTTTTATGGTTTCCAATAAGAGGGTTAAAAATTCCATGGTTTTCCTCCATGAAAGATTGCGGGGAGTGCTAGGGTAGAGGGATCCCCATTAGGTAGCCAAAGGAAATCTGGACTACCGCTGTCGTTACCATACTGATGATTAGGATCCGTTTCGTTGTGGTAGCCCGAAAGGTCTTCATCATACCAAAGAGGAACAGGAAGGTACTCAACCAGAAGGGGACGCGAATGCGCGTAAAGGGAATCGTTTCCCAGAATACCCACATGTAGAGACAGAGGTATAAGAACACGAGGAAGGTATCAAGGAATGTGCGGGAGAGAAAGATACTCTTCAAGTTCGATAAAGCGAGCCAACGAAGGGTTCCACCCTTTTTCCATGCTATTGTGCCTTGCAAAACTGACAGCACAGAGAGCACAACTCCGATGATAAATGTTGAAAATCCGGGCGCGGTGTAGAACACCGCGTCGGTCTTTTGCATAGCCTCTAGTGAGATCCCTACCGAATACACGATCAGTGCGATACTGGATAGAAACAACAGGATGGAGAATAGAACATCCCAGTCCTTCGTTTTTTCGATTGCTTTCTTTGTCCCATCCATACGTCTTTCCCTTCTTTAATCAGGTTATTCCTTCGGCTTCGGGATACCCAACGCTTCCGGATCTTTCTTTGCCAGCCCTAGATCCTTCGATACCCAGGACGCGATACTCTCCATGTTGAGGGCTAACTCTTTTGCCTCTTTTCCCCAAAGAGCGATCTTACGAGCTTTCTGTTGCTGGATAAAAGGTAGAGTAGAAGGATCGTCCATCGCTTTGGCAAAAGCCTTTCCGAACTGCTCCAACACCGCAGGAGGAGTATCGGCAGGTAGCATGAATCCTAGCCATTGGAAGAGGTTCTTGAATCCGAAAGCAGCTTTCGGGTACAGAGAAGCTCCAGCGGGAATCTGACCGGCTCCCTCAAAGAACATCTCCACTGTCTCTGTCATCACTAAAGGTCTTGCCATGCCTCCCCGAATGTACTCGGCTATTTCCCCTGCAGAGCAGCTTACCGCATCCACCTCTTTACTCAAAAGCGCTGTGATAGCCGGAGCGCTACCATTGTATGGCACATGTTGAAACTGTACATCTGCACCTTTTTCCAACTGCATGGCCTTGATGTGCCAGAGTTTTCCCCTCCCTGAGTTGCTGATTTTCACCGTGTTCGGCTTATCTTTCGCCGCTTTTACTAAATCTTGGATTGTCTTGTAAGGAGAATCTTTGTGCACCGCGATCACGCCCGGTGAGCCTCCACCGATGAAGAACTCCCAATTTTTCGCGGTGGGAGAAACGTCATTCACACCAAAAAATAGTGCAGTTTCAGAGGCTCCCAACACCGTGTATCCGTCGTGGGGAGAGTTCCACACTTTCATCCCCGCCGTGCCACCATTAGCGCCGGGGAGATTGTTACACATGATGGACACTCCCAATTCCTTTTCCATCAAGGCGGAGAGATGTCGCACCCACACATCCGTCCCACCCCCTTGGCTAGAAAAAATGTAGATGGTAATGGGTTTGGAGGGATACTTCTCTTCTTTTTTTCCTCCCGCCAAAGCCAAACTAACCGAAAGACTAAACAGCAGAAAGATTACAGTATACTTCTTCATCCCTATCCTCCTGTTTACTGTTCACGGGCGCAAGGCCCCAAACTGTTGCTATCCCTGGCAACGCCAGGGTTTAAACCACGGATTAGTTACCCTTCAAAACAACTCCTCATACAACATCCGAAGACTCAAAGAAGGATCCCGCTTTTTCAGCAGTTCTTTCATCCTAACCCTATCGAGTTTGTCCGATAGCTTTTCTACTTTCCGCGTGACAAGAACCGCGGTGCGAAAGGTTTCTATCGTATCGATTTCCTTTGACATGATGTCGTAGGCGTACCAATCGTTGGTATAACCCAGTTCCCTCAGGTAGTAGAAAAACTCTACAAGTTCGATCAGGTTATAGGCACCGGGCAGCATGTCCCAATCCCAATTCCGGTCATTGTCGTTTAAATGAAGGTAGAAAAGTCGTTTCGCCTGATGTAAGAGCACAAGAGCCTGGGCGGGTCTCTCGCCAGCCAGGATAGAATGGCCGAAATCCAGGGTGACCCCTAAATTGGGGGCCCCCACGGTGGCACAGAACAGGGCTGTCTCTCCCGCTGAAGCGAGTAAACACCGAGTTCGAGGATCGTTCCATTTGTATTCGATGCAGATTTGAATATCGGGCGCGTTCCTGCAGATCCGATCAAACGTATCGGCCGCGTATTGATAGGCGTCCCCGTAGTCTAATTCAAAGGGGTAATCGTGCCCATCGTTCAAGGGACAGGTAGTGATGCGATACACACCCATTTCCCTTGCTACGTCACAAGCAGCCTTAAACTCCTCCACAACCTCGGTTCGCTCTGCCACGTTTTCCGAAGTAAAGGAGCCCCGGAGCCACTTCCCTTCCCGACGCGAACGCACGTTAATGGCGGAAACAGCGAGACCTGTATCGTTCAACAGGGATCCAAGCTCCTGCAGATCAGAAAAATCCTGCGGATAACAGAGCTCCACTCCTTCCACGCCAGGAACCTTAGCTGCCAGTTCAAGCTTTTCCCGCAAGCTCCGATTTGGCTGGTACTGGACATATCGATTCCTTACCCCTCCCAAAAAGGCGGTAATGATGGAAATTTTATTCATCTTTTCTTCTCCTGTGACCAACGAGTGTTCTATGACTGCGTATCCAATTCATGCCTTGATTCACCCAATCCCTCTCCTGCTTTAATGTAGCTTCAACGGTTTCTAACGGATCCATCCAACTCTCCAGTAGGAGGCTTTCCAGATCCTGCGGCAGGGAACTTAGATACCCTCTCAGATCAACCTGCCCGTCGCCTAAAGGAGCCCCGACTAGAACCCAGCCAGCCCCTTTTCTACTGATGGAAACATCTTTTATGTGGGCTGTTTTGGCATAGGGAGCAAGTAAACGAACCGTTTCTTCAGGCCCTACCAACTTCGCAAGCGAATTGAGGGGATCCAAACATACCCGGATTCGCCTATGATCTAGGGTTCGTATGAGGTAAGCAACCTCATCCGGTGTAAAGCGGAAATGGTTCTCGACGCATAGGAACAGATCCTCCTTTTCCAGTGTAGGAAGAATTGCTTCCAGCTTGTTGATCGTCTCCTGTAGGGTAATGCTTCCCCCATCCACCACAGCCCGTATGATCTTAGCACCTAGGGAACCCGCTACATGTATTGCCCTTTCCAGCCCTTGCCCACCAATGCCCGAGATACCCAATTCTAATCCAATGCCAAGAGCGATCGACTGATCACGAAGGGATGCAAGCTCCGATGCCTGGATGTCCAAGACTCCCGTATTTTCGCAAAGCTGGAACACCTCCGCACCCAGACGTGCCGCCATGTCTAGTAATTCCCGAATGGAAGCGCCATAACTGGCTCTATACCGGAATGCAAAGCTAGTGATGCCTATCTTGACAGCATTCAAACCTTATTGCCCCTTTCAATGTATTACTGTATTACAGTATACATGAATACATGCAATGTGTCAATCTCAACCTGTCAGCCCAACTGGGAAAATTGATCTTGTACGAATGTGTCGGGTTGAAGAGAGCGGCTAGACAGAATCGATCGGGTAACAGACTGCGTCGAGGGGAGTCTAGAATCGTAAATCTTCGCGATTTAGTTTCGCAATAGATCCCAGACGATTACCCCCATGGCGAGGGCGATCACAAGCACAAAATACTGTCGTATGCGAGATCCCTCGATCCTCTGGCAGAGGTAGTTTCCCACTTGCACTCCCAATGCGCTTCCTAAGAGCAGGGCCATCGTTAAAAAAAGATTTATCTTTGGTACAGGGGACAACACTTTTTTCACTGTACCTGCCAAGGCGGCAAATAGCACCACTCCTAAGCTAGTGCCCACAGCCAATTTTGGGGGCAATCCCACTACCAGTAAGAGGATGGGCATGAAGAGCACTCCTCCCCCCACCCCCAGGAGCCCTGTCAGCAACCCTACAAGAAATCCCAGCAACACCAATCCGGGAATGCTGATGCGGGGAAGATCCGCCTTTTTTAAGTGAGTAAAGGGAGGAATATTGATCTGGTGAAGGGGCGACTGAACGGATGCGGGCCGAGGTATAGAGTTGTTTAGGGAACCGTTTCCCGTCTTTCGTTGCCAATTCGGCCATAACAAAAGGATACTCGTAAGAAGCAACAGGCCCACAAACAGTCCATGCATCCATTGGTTGAATATTGGGAGATTCCCTTTGGCCATATGGAGCGCAAGTAGATCCTGTGTTTCATCCCCCACGAGGGAACCAATGACGCTTCCAATGGAAAGATACAAAACCGCTTTGGGCTCAAAGTTCCCTTGTTTGTAATGCCCGGGTATCGCTAGAGCGCTGGTGCCTAGGATAAAAAGGAGGGAACTCCCCACGGCAACACTGTATGGAACTCCCAATAGCACATGGAGAAGGGGTACGATCAGGAATCCACCCCCCACGCCGAACAGCCCCGTGAGGATACCGATGCCAAACCCCAGCAGTATGGTCCAACCATAGAACAAAGACCACGACATGGACAGGGTCGAAGGAACAGGAATCATCTTAGGTCAGGTTGTATTCATTTTTAATCCCTTGCACAAGACAGGAGAATGTTCGGTTAGGCACTTGAATACCAGCCTTCTCTTGCGTAAGGTGTATGCGGAAAAACCCCATGAAACATTGTTCAATGGGAAGGTCCGCTTTCTCCCTCCTCATCAAACCTGC
>CAKZQO010000314.1 GCA_937140905.1 uncultured Spirochaeta sp. | reverse complement strand
CCCTTTTCCTCCTTTGTAATCCCCATAATCCGGTGGGTCGAGTCTACACTCGTACCGAACTGGAAAGAATGGCAGAAGCATGCCTAAGGGCAGGGACCCTCATTTGCTCGGATGAGATCCATGCGGATTTGGTTTTCCCAGGTCATCCTCACATCCCCATCGCTTCCATAGATCCGGAAATCGCTCAACGCACCATTACCCTGATGGCTCCTAGTAAGACCTTTAATATCCCTAGCCTCGAACTAGCTTTTGCCATCATCCCCAATCCAAAGCTACGGAAACAGTTCCAGGAAGCCCGTGGGGGGCTCGTGGGAGAGGTGAACTTGTTCGGTATGGTGGCTGCCCGGGCTGCTTACACGGAAGGGGCTCCCTGGCTACAGGAGGTGCTCCACTACTTGGATGGGAACCGCGCGTATCTGAGACGTAGGATTCAGGAACGAATTCCTGGTATACGGGTGAACAATCCCGAAGGAACCTACCTCGCTTGGCTTGATTGCCGGGACTTGATCGATAAAGCACCCGAAGCATTCACATCAGGAACCGCAAATTTCTTCTTGGAACACGCGAGGGTGGGACTGAACGAAGGGAAAACCTTTGGGACAGGGGGAGAAGGTCATGTGAGGCTGAACTTCGCCTGCCCCCGGTCGATCCTGGAAGAAGCTCTTGCCCGTATGGAAGAAGCGGCAGATCGGATCTCGGCTTGACGAGAGATTAGTGACGAAGATGCTCGAACCACAAACAGAAGCCCCCATCACCATACAATCGACTATTCATCATGTTCACTATAACCTTTGTACCGTTTTCTCCCCGCTTGCTGAGGGGCCAATTTCTAGGTATCTTAGTAAAGACAATCTGTAGTAGGAGGATTCGGTGTTTTTCTTTTTCTGGGGTCCTCTATTCTTCATCTTTCCCCTCTTCTTTGTGTTCATGGTGTTCCGGTGGATCTTACACCGCACGGGGAAGCCGGTACGGTATTTAGACCCTTTAGTACCTTTCGGTAACGCTCTAGACGAATCGGACTCTCTGGCCGCCTCCATCTTCCGTCTAGCCAACCGTCTTGGAGGACGCCTTACATTGAGCGATATTGTGATAGAAACCGGTATGGATCCCAAGCAGGCAGAAAAATTCATCGAAAGTATGATCGATGGCATCCGCGTACGGATGGAAGTGGATGAAAAAGGAATCGTGTACTACGAGTTCCCGGAAATCCTAGCTCGACACCGGGAACGATGATCCTTTCGAAAACTTCCCTTGCCAACCGTAGGAAAATCCCTGTAAGATGAAACACTAATACAAAAGAAATTCCGGAGGTTACAATCATGAAAAGCCTGCTCGATTCCCTCGATTCTGTTCTTCTGATGGGTCCTGGACCTTCCACCATCTCCCCAAAGGTCTACGAAGTAATGGGGAAAAACACCCTCGGTCATATGGATCCCCAATTCTTTTCGGTATTGGATGGCTTGAAAGATTCCCTTCGTAAGGTGATGCAGACCCACAACGAAGTAACGATAACCATCTCTGGAACAGGAACCGCAGGTATGGAAGCCTGCTTGGTGAACTTAATTGAGCCAGGGGATTCCATGCTAGTGATCGTGAACGGGTACTTCGGAGCTCGGATGCAGGAAATGGCTTCTCGCTTGGGTGCAGTGGTTTCTACCCTTGAGTTTCCCTGGGGGAGCCCCGTGGACGTGGAGGCTGTGAAAAAAGAACTGCACTCAAAATCCTACCGGATCGTGGGAATGGTACATGCGGAAACCTCTACTGGGGTACGGAACCCCATCGAACAGATAGGACCCCTAGTAGCCTCAAAAGGGGGCTATTTTATCGTCGATGCGGTAACTAGTCTTGGAGGGATCGAGATCAAACCGGATGCGTGGGGAATCGACGCCATGTACAGTTGTAGCCAGAAATGCTTAGGCTGTCCCTCGGGACTTTCGCCCGTGACCTTTTCTCCTCGGGCAATGGAAAAAATATCCAATCGAAAAACAAAAGTGCCTAACTTCTATTTAGACATGACCCTTCTCATGAAGTACTGGAACGGATCTCCCCGAGCCTACCATCACACAGCGCCCGCCAATATGTACTTTGCCTTTTATCGGGCGTTGGAATTAATTTTAGAGGAAGGGATCCAGGCCGTATACCAACGCCACTTGGACGCTCACCGATACCTCGTGGAAGGGCTGGAAAAGATGGGGCTTTCCATGCTGGTGGATGCTCCCCACCGCCTTCCCATGCTCAATACGGTGAAGATCCCCGAAGGGGTAGAGGATGCTAGCGTACGGAAAGAACTCCGTTCTACCTACAAGATCGAGATCGGTGCTGGGTTAGGTTCTCTGGCTGGAAAGATCTGGCGAATCGGTCTCATGGGGTACACAGCCCATAGGGAAAACGTGGATACCCTCTTGAAGGCCTTGAAGAAGATCCTTCACCGGTAGCACTGTAGTCCGCCCCTAGTGTACGATGCAATCAGATCCTATCTCAAACAATAGAAGAGATACTCTTCTCCCCTTCGATATTCTCTACCTCGATCAGTGGATCCTAGCTGTGAACAAACGGACATATATCCCTGTAGCTCCATCGATCCCACAGGTACTATCCAACCCTGCCCAGAGCGCCGTATCCCGAACCACACACGAATCTCCTTCTTCCAAATCACCGAAGGAACCAGAAAGCCTCCTTGCGCAATTACAGCGATGGCTCCAAGCACAAGAGGTGCCCGACAAGGGAGCCACTGGACTTCCTTACCTTGGTTTGGTCCATCGAATCGACCAGCCTGTTACGGGGGTCGTCCTCTTCGCCCGGGATCAGGCATCCCTGGAATTATTGAACCAACAGTTCAGGGAACGACAGGTGCACAAGCTATACTGGGTAGTCACGGAGTCAAAACCGGAGAAGGACACGGGGACTCTCGAGCATTACATCGTGTTCGATCCGAAGAGGAACAAGAGTCGAATCTTTACCCCTTCTCACTCTTCAGAAATACCGACCCCAAATCGGAAGAGCCGGGCAAAGAAGGCCCTTCTCCACTACCGTGTGGTTGGGAGTTCAGAGCGGTACTTTTTCCTAGAGATAGAGCTCGTTACGGGTAGGCCTCATCAGATTCGAGCCCAGTTAGCGGCCATCAGGTGTCCCGTGAAAGGGGACTTGAAGTACGGGGCTCGTCGGTCAAATCCCGGAGGGGGAATCCTACTCCACGCCCGGTCGATCCGTTTCAATCACCCCAAAACCGGCCTACCCCTCACGATTACCGCCGAACCTCCGCTTTCCACCCTCTGGGATCTGTTTCCAAGGCCTACATAATCTTCAACAGTGTGGAACGCCGCAACACGGGTGTTATTTCGACGTTTTCATCAGTAAAGCGGTTAAGTAAAGTGACTTTTCTAAGCCCTGGCCGGCATCAGGTGGATCCGTTCGGGTTTCAGTCGAAGGAAAACTTTTGTGTCTGGAGGAAGAACCTCGACAGGATCGAACACGTCCACCACCCATTCCTGATTCAGCGCGTTCACCCAATACCGGATCGTTGCTCCCTCGAAGATATAGTTCGTCACGACTCCGGGTATCGCATTCTCTTCCTTTTCTTCGGAAGCTTTCGCAATGCGGATCGTTTCGGGCCGGACACAGAGCATCACCTCATCTTGGGGTTGAAGATGATCGAAATGGTTCTTTACTAATACTTTGATTTTCTGTACATCCACCCAGGTATTCCCCATCCTGTTCTCTATGATTCTACCTCTAATCAGGTTTACTTTTCCTATGAAGGAGGCCACAAAGGGATCCGCTGGGTGGTAGTATAGCTCCTGTGGCGTCCCATAGTGAACGATCTTCCCCTCGTTCATCACGGCGATCCGGTCCGAAAGAGCCAACGCTTCCGCCTGATCGTGGGTCACGTAAATGGTGGTAATCTTGAGTCGTTGTTGCAACTGTCGTAATTCGGCCCGGATATTGATCCGAAGCTTCGCGTCCAGATTGGAGAGGGGCTCGTCAAGTAGCAAGATTTCCGGTTCCATGATGAGGGCTCGTGCAAGGGCTACTCGCTGCTGTTGTCCGCCGCTGATCTGTCCAGGCATGCGGTCCAAGAGGTTTCCGATTCCAAGGTAAGCCACAGTGCGCTCCAAGCGGGCCTTTATTTGATCTTTCGGTATCTTTCGAATCCGTAACCCATAGGTGATGTTCTCTTCGATCGTCATGTGGGGAAACAGAGCGTAATCCTGGAACACCATGATCGCGTTTCGAAGATGGGAAGGAACATTGTTCATCAACCGGTTTCCCAAGTAGATCTCCCCAGAGTCTGGGGTATAGAACCCCGCGATAGTCCGCAGAAGGGTGGTTTTCCCGCACCCCGACGGACCTAGAAACGTAGTAAAACTGCCTTGAGGTACATCGAGGGATACATGGTTCAACACCCGAACCTTCCCGAAGTCCTTGCAAACCTTATGAATCCTCAAATGGATCGTTTCCATACACACCGCTCCCACCGATTGGATGATCTAAACTTTGAAAAGCACGACGTTCTTACCTAGTACAAGTTTCGTAATGCCCAATAGTCCAAAAGCAATGATTAAAAGAGTACACGTTAGGGCTGCCGCTTTCCCATAGAACCCATCACTCACCAGGTTCATGATACTGAAGGTGGTCACCACATTCTTCTGGGTAACGATGAACACCACCACGCTCAGGGTAGTGATTGCCCGGATGAAGGATACGATGAAGGCCGAAAAGAAAGGCCCTTTGATCAAGGGGATTTCGATTTCTCGAAAGATCCGGAGACTTCCGGCTCCCAAGTTACTGGCCGCTTCCGAAAGGGAGGGAGAAATCTGTTGGAAGACCCCGATCCCCGTTTGGTACCCCATGGCGATATTCCAGAACATGAGAGCCAGGATCACGATAGCTGCCGTTCCATATAGATCGAAGGGAGGTCTAGTGTACGAGATGGAATACCCCAGGCCTAGGAAAATTCCCGGTAAAGCTGCCGGTAGTATGCAGGTGAAGTCGATGAATCTTCTTCCCAAGAAACGTTTTCGGGACACGATATAGGCGGCCGTGATGGAGAACAGGGCGCTTCCCGCACCGGCAAGGATGGAAAATACCAAACTATTCGTGAGTTCAGGCGAGCGAGAGAGGATCTCCTTCACGTACCGGAGAGTGGGAGTCCAGTTGAATCCCCAACCCTCCACGAACGCTCCCATGAAAAGAGCTAAGTACACCAGGATGATCAATAGGGAAAGCGCAAGACAGATTGAGAACAATATCCAGCGGATCCATTTCCCTGTTTTCTGGATATCGATCTGAGTGATCTTTCCCGTGATGGTAACGTAGGATCGTCGGCTAACCCAGTACCGCTGGAAGAGGAAGATGAGAAAGGAGGGGATAAGAAGTAACAGGGAAAGCACTGCCGCACCCGCGATGTCCGCCCAGCCTTCCACCCGCATCCATGCTTCCGTTGCCACCACGGAAAAGTCTCCCGAGATCATGATGGGATTCCCGAAGTCTGCCAGCACCTGGATCGCCACCAGCAAAGCCGCCCCCGCCACGCCCGGGCGGGCGAGGGGAAAGGTGATAGTGCGAAACAGGGTAAAACCACTGGCCCCCAGGTTTCGTCCCGCATACTCGAGACTTGGCGGGATGGATTGAAGAATTCCCTCCATTACCAGAGAAGCAACGGGGAGGAAGGCTACCGTCTGGGCAAACCACAACCCGTGCCAGCCGAAGATGTTAACCTGGAGGCCTAGCAGTTTCGAGGTAATCAGTCCATTCTTACCGAATAGCATGATGTAGCTGAATGCTACCATGAAGGGAGGAGAGAAGAGCGGCAATAGACTGATCCCTTTGAAGAACTTCCGGAGAGGGATGTCGGTGCGGGTAACGGCATATGCGTAGATGAACCCCAGGAAGGTGGCAGAAAGGGTGGAAAGAACCACGATGTAGAGACTGTTCAGGATGGACCGCTGGTAGCGGGGATTCATCAGGATCTTCAAGAAATCTGTTTTCGAAGGATAGAGGAACACCTGGATCGAAGGGTAGACCACGAACACGAGCAAGCTTACGATCACCACCCATATCACCAGAAACAGGACTGGTTCCCGCACCCGAGCATTCATACTCTCCCCCTACTTACATTCCCGTAATCTCGGCCCACTTCTTTTTCCATTTGTCCACGTTGTCTGCCGCTTTCTTTAAATCCCAGGGGGCTAATTTCAACTGCTCAAAGGGAGGAACACCCGGAGGAAGTTCCACACCACCTCGAACTGGGTATCGGTATCCGTTCCTAGCGTTGATGGTACCCGCCGTAGGACTTAGGAGGAAATCGATGAACTTCTTCGCCGCTTCCAGGTGAGGAGCCCCCTTCAGGATGGAAGCAGCCCCGATCTCGAATCCTGTATCCTTGGGAAACACCACTACGATGGGAAGATTCCCCTGGATCTTCTGTTTCAAAGTATCATGTCCCCACGCGAATCCCACGATCGCCTCTCCCTGAGCTACAAGGGGGATGGATCCATTGGCTCCCTTTGTGTACTGGGCCACGTTGGGATGTAACTTACGGATGTACTCGAACCCTGCTTCCTCGCTACCCAGGCGGAAGATCTGGGCCGCCATCATGAGGTAGGCACCACCGGTCGTGGCTGGATTCGATGCAATCACTTGGCCTTTGTATACCGGGTTCAATAGGTCGTCCCAGGTAGAGGGTGGCGCGATCCCTAGAGGTTTCACCTTCTCGTTGTAGAGCTTTTCGTTGTACAACAGACAGAGGGCTCCCAGATACCAGCCCGTCCAATATCCGTCTGGATCCATCAGTTTCGGGTCGATCCCCGCTTCCTTCACCACGGGTGAGGTGTATTTTTCCAGGAATCCACCGGCAGCTAGTTCCGAATGAAAGTTGGAATTGCCTCCAATGAACACATCGGCTCGCGGATTCGAAGCTTCCGTCTTGATGCGAGCAGCCACTGTTCCAGCCTGCTCGATCTGTAGGGCCACCTCGGCATCGATCCCCGTTTTCTCCTTGAAGGCAGCGGCTAGTTCTTTCGTGGTTTTCTCGTCCAGCGCCGCGTAGATCACGACTTTCTGGGGTACTTTCTCGGCCTTTCCTGCGGCGAACACCCCTCCGACAAGGAGGACCATCGCCAACACCAACATACCAATACGCTTCATAGATACCTCCTAACCGATTCTATAATTGTTACGACCTACTCTGGGTCGTTGGATTGCTGAGAGCTTTCTTGCACACACCCACAGGATCGACGGACGATCAGCTTCGTGGGAAGAATTACCCTAGGTTCCAATTGTTCTCCTTTTTCCATTACTCGGAGTAGGTTCAGAACAGCGACAACTCCAATCTCGTACATGGGCTGCCGGATGGTAGTGAGGGAAGGTTGGAGATGAGCGGCAAAAAACGTATCGTCGAATCCCGTGACCGCTAGATCCTCGGGGATCCGGATCCCTCGATCCTGACAGAACTGGATCACGCCCAACGCCATGCTATCGTTGGCCGCGAACACGGCATCGAACCGTTCCTGGGATAAGCACCGTTTTGCCACCTGGTATCCGGACTGTTGGCTAAAATCTCCCTCTTCCGTCACCACCCCTCCTGGATCTACGCCTTTTTCACTGAGGCCGATCTTGAAGCCATACAGACGATCCTTCGAGTCGTTACTGTGATCCGGGCCTGTGATGAAAAGGATTCGCTTGAAGCCGTGGGTAGCATAATGCTGGGCCATCAACCGAGCGCCTCCAATGTTGTCGATCATGACGGCCGGATGGGTATCAAGGAAAGGAGGAGTACCGATCACGATGTAGGGGATCTGCCTGTTACGGAGGTATTTTAGAAGGTCCTCATCAAAGGAAGCAGGACCGGCATACCTTAGGATGAAGGCATCCACCCGGCCTCCCTCCACCAGTTCCTGGAATACCCTCCTGGTGTTTCGGGTTTTTAGCAGAAGAGTATACCCGTGTTCTTCCGCTGTTGTATCTGCCCCGGCAAGAAGCTGGGTATAGTACTCATGCACTAAATCGGGTAGAAGAATGGCGAGGGTTTTTGTTTTTCCTCCGGATAGAGCGCTGGCCATCGAATGGGGAGTGTACCCTAACTCTTCTATCACCTGCAGGATTTTCTGCGCAGTCGCGGGCTTCACGGAAGAATCCCGATTTAGTACCCGAGACACAGTTGCACGGGAAAATCCGCTTTTTTGAGCTACCACATCGATCGTAATTTTCGATGCTCCAGATTTCTGACGCATTTTGAAACCGTTTTCATTATGACTCATTGACAAAGGGCTGTCAAGTGTTTTATAACTACCTCATCATGTTCGCCGTCACCTTTATCAATGTGGGATACGGGGATGCCATTCTATTGGAATTAGGGGAAGGAAAACAAACCTTTCGGATGCTGGTGGATGGGGGTGTGAACGATCCCCACCACTTTCTCGATCATCCCCAACGGATTTCCGCCTATGACTTCCTCCGTTCGCAAGGGATCGAACAACTAGATCTTCTCGTGATCACTCACCTGCACGAGGATCATGTCACAGGACTCCTCCCCGTGGCAGAAAACCTTTCCATCAAGGAATGCTGGAGTAACTTTCTACCAGAAGACAACCTGTCCTTATCTCCCCTGCCCCTTCCTTCCTTGGCACCGGAAAGCACCCAAAAACTGAATCGTTCCATCCAGGTCTTTGATAGGATCCTGCGTGCTTTACGGCGCCAGGGAACGGACATTCGGGAAATTTCTCGCATAGAACTAGACCGATCTTTGACCATTGGAACGACGGTAGATCTCCTTCCCGGTCTTCCCAACCTTCTCGAACAACAACGGTCCCTCATTTCAACCGCGGTCTCTTCAACGAACGCCCTGGAACGGATCGAAGCGTTGATTCAATTGGATTCTATCATCAATCTCACTAGCTTGGTCCTCAGGATCCGGTCTCATGGAACTGCAGTTCTTCTCGGAGGGGATGTGTACGCTTCGTACTGGGATTCTATTCTTCCCCTTGGAATCGATGTTTCCGCAGATCTATTGAAACTTCCCCACCATGGGCATGGAGACTCCGCTTCGTTTTCCTTTGCGCAGGCGGTGCGACCTGCCCATGTCGTAGTTTGCGTGTCGAACGATCGGGTAGATAACTGCCCTAACCCAGACATCCTATCCTTGTTTGCCACCAGTACCATCCATTTCACGGATTCGGTATGGCTACCTCCCTACACCAACGGAAGGGAGGAACGGAAGGCTCTGGTATTCACGGCAAGGGAGGGAAAGACCTTTCGAATCGATAGCATACCCCACCCTGTTAACTTCAGGAGGAAATGAATGATCGGAAACGTTCTCGTCGCTCAATCGGGCGGCCCCACCTCGGTAATCAACGCGAGTCTCGTGGGAGTGGTAAAGAAGGCAAGAGAATTAGGCGCCCACAGGATCTTCGGAGGGTTGAATGGAATCGAGGGGATCCTGCAGGAGAAGCTGGTGGACCTATCGGCTGAACATCTGGCGGACATAGAGGCGATTCAGTACCGTCCGGGTGCCGTTTTAGGAGGCTGCCGTTACCAGATCAAGGATCCGGATCCAGAAGGCAAAGAACTGCAACGGGTCTTTTCCATCTTCCAGAAGTACCAAATCCGCTATTTCTTTTATATCGGCGGGAACGATTCGATGGACACGGCCCAGAAGATCCACGCAGCGGCAAAAAAACTCAACCTAGACCTGAAGGTGATTGGAGTGCCGAAAACGATCGACAATGATCTGTTCGGGACGGATCACTGCCCGGGATTTGGAAGCTGCGCCAAGTACCTCATCACTTCGGTAGTGGAGGCGGGAATCCACACGGCCAGCATGTACACGGCAGAACCTGTCACTATTCTTGTCACTGTAGGAAGGAACGCTGGATGGCTAGCCGGAGCTTGCGGCCTTGCCCGAAGAGAAAAGAACGAAGCTCCTCACATTGTGCTCTTTCCCGAAATCCCTTTTGAGGAAAAGAAATTCCTGGAAAAGGTGAAATCCGTATATGAACAAGTAGGGGGAGTCTTCATCGTTACAGGGGAAGGGTTACGGAACAAGGAAGGAGCCTACATCACCGCCCGGTACGATGGTCTATCTACCGATGCCTTCGGCCATCCCTTACTGGGGGATGTACCCATCACACTGAAATACCTAATCGAAGAGAACCTTCACCTCCGGACCCGATGGATCAAACCGGACATCTGCCAGCAAGCCGCAGTTCACATGGCTTCTCGAGTCGACCTAGAGGAGGCTCGGATGTGCGGGGAAAGCGCGGCGCAATTGGCCATACTGGAGGGTGAATCAGGATACATGGTAACGATCGAGCGGGTAGAGGACGGAAAAAAAGTGTCGAACTACGCTTCCCGTTGTGGGAAAGTGGCCCTTTCCGCTGTGGCCAACGTGGATCGGTACGTTCCCAGGAACTTCATCGACACGGAAGGATTCTTTCCTTCGGAGGAGTTCCTCCGGTACGCGAAACCCTTGATCCAAGGGGAAGTGCCCTTGCGAATGAAGGATGGATTCCCCTACTATCCGGACCTGAAGCTA
>CAKZQO010000313.1 GCA_937140905.1 uncultured Spirochaeta sp. | reverse complement strand
TCTGGAGAATCTCAAGAAGGGGGCGAAACAACCAAACTTTCTTCTGCTCCTCCCTCTGGCAAGATTGCTCAGGGTTCCATCCTGCGAGTGGATAGCCGTCGGATCGATAATCTGTTGAATCTTGTCAGCGAAGTGGTCATTTCCAAGGCTACTTTCAATCAACACGTGAGTCAATTTGCCGAGACGTTGACAGAGTTTCAGAACCTGCATGCGGTTTATACCGAACGAATCAAAGCGCTCTTCAATCATATCGTGAATACCTTACAATCTCACAATATGGGAGGGGTAGCGAAGGAACTGAGAAGTTCCTTGATGGACAAGTACGGTGATCTTTTTACTCTTTTCGAGGATTTCGAAACGAAGTTCAAAGGAAACGTTGCTCGATTCCGTAGTACCTCCCAGAACCTCGGACGCATTGCCGGCGAGCTCCAAGAAGGGGTGATGCGGATCCGAATGGTTCCTATATCGCAAATCTTTTCTCGGTTCCCGCGTCTGGTTCGAGATTTGTCCCGGTCCTTACAGAAAAAGATTAATCTGGTAATCGAAGGGGAAGAAACCGAACTGGATAAGTCCGTGATCGAAGATCTTCTGGATCCTCTGATTCACTGTGTTCGGAACGCCATCGATCATGGAATAGAAGACCCCGAAGAACGGATAGCGAAGGGGAAACCTGCGGAGGGGACAATCCATCTTCGAGCGAGCAACGAAGGGAACCTAATCGTGATCGAAGTGTCCGATGATGGGAAAGGGATCGATGTAGAGGCGGTACGTCGAAGGGCTATCGAAAAGGGCATCATCCATCCCAACAAGAGTCTGAGCGATGTAGAGGCTTACAATTTGATCTTCGAACCTGGGTTCTCTACGGCAAAAACCGTGACGAATATCTCGGGTAGAGGTGTTGGATTGGATGTAGTGCGTAAGCAAATAGAAAAACTGAACGGTTCAGTTACCGTAACATCGGAATGGGGGAAGGGCACGCGGTTCATGATCAAACTCCCCCTCACTCTGGCCATCATTCAGGGATTACTGGTACGGGTGGGAACAGAACGATATGCCATACCCATCACTTCGGTAATCGATAGTCATCGTATTCGACCTTCCGATATCAAGAGTATCGACAACTACGAAGTGTTCAATGTTCGGGAAGAAGTGGTGTCGATTCTACGGTTGAATCGCTTGTTCCGGATCCCTTCACAGGAGCAGCAGGATTACTACTTTGTGGTGATCGTTGGTAGTGGAGAGAACAAAATGGGACTTGTGGTGGATAGCCTCATTGGGGAAGAGGATGTGGTGATCAAACCCCTAAAAGATGGATTCACGAATGTGCCCGGTATTGCAGGAGCCAATATCACGGGCGATGGTACCGTATCTCTCATCATCGATGTTCCCCAATTACTGGAATTAGGGTTAAAACGAGAATTAGAGGAAAGACGAAAACGAGAAGCGGTGATTCGATAAATCGAGTCGTAAAGGAAGAGGTCCCTTATGTCGAATACGATAGAAAAAACCGTGCTGATGGATCAAGAAACGATTCCGGTAAAACAGATCAAACAGGACTTTAAGATGGTGACCTTCTCGCTGGGAGGAAAGGACTATGGGATTGATATCATGAAAGTGAAGGAGATCGCCAAGTTCAGTCAGTTCACCTATGTCCCTAACACGCCCCCATTTGTTCGAGGAGTGTACAACTTGCGGGGGGAAATTATTTCCATCATCGACCTACGAATTTTTTTCCATCTTCCCGTAGAGAAACGAAAGGATGGAGTGGAAAATGGACTGATCCTGCGATTGGAAGACTACATTATCGGTGTTATAGTGGACTCTATCGATAAGGTCGTGGGAATCGCTTCTGAAGATATTCAGCCTCCTCATCCCATATTTGGAGACATCAACGTAAAGTACATCAGTGGAGTGGTGGAATACAATGGTACTCTCTATTTAATCTTAGATGTGGAAAAACTATTCGGGAAAGAACAAGCGGTACAGAAGGCTCACCCCTTGGAAGCCCTCGAACTATCCTTGGCAGAAAAACCGAGTATAGGTGTTACCCCAAAGGAAAGCGTTGCGGTTGGTCAAACAGAGAAGGACTTCATCCGGGAAACCTTGAAGACTTTCAAGTCTTTCCACGTTACTCCGGTGAACGAAAAATGGCTGGACGTGAGGTTCGAACAATGGCGAGCCGAACGAGGGAAACAGGGAAGGGATCTTCAAATCAAGTCGGTTGATGAGGCGGATGAGTTCTTGCGAACCTTTTATTCCTCGTACACCGATACACTATGGCCAGACGAGTTTGCCGCGAGCTTTTTGGAGTTGATCAAGGATTTTTCGGGCAAGGTGTTTTCTATATGGAACCCTGGATGCGGTAAAGGCTATGAAACCTACAGTGTAACAGCGCTCTTTCTAAAACAAATCCCCGATGCGGTGTTGAAGGTTTGGGCTATGGATAACGACTTATTATCCATAAGCACAGCGCCCAATCTTGTGTTGCCATCCGAGAACCTTCCTTCCTACATCCTTCCCTACACGGTAAAAGGGAAACAGGGTATCGGAATCACATCGCAGTTGAAAGATAGGATCTTTTTCGAATACCACGATGTCCTTCATGTCAATGTGGTACCGGAATGTGACCTGATTCTTGCCCGGGATTTGGTATCGTTTCTTTCCCCTGCCGATCAAGCAAAGATACTCGAAGAGTTCTATGATAAATTGAAACCCAATGGCATCCTGATCTTGGGGAACAACGAGGAACCCATTGAAACGACTAAGTGGGTACGTATTTCAAACAAGAATTTTTCTGCATATAAAAAAAATATTGAATAGACCGTTTGTCTCGAGAGGGTATGAACGGTTTAGAGAAAGGAGAGGTTAGATGCGTGTAGAGTACATCAATCCCTTTGTAGAATCGGCGTACAACGTTCTCAAAGAAGTTCTAAACTGTCAGGTGAGTAGAGGAGAATTGTATTTAAAGTCTACCTCCACTCCGGTATTGGGTGTCGCGGCTCTGGTAGGTCTGGCGGGGGATGTGGAAGGAAGAATTCTTTTTGATATGAGCAAGGAAACAGCCATTAAAGTCGCTTCAGTGATGAATGGAGAAGAGCTGAAAGAATTGGACGACCTGGCAAAAGCAACAATTACCGAACTGGCAAACATGATTACAGCGCAGGCAGTAACCAAGCTGCATGATTTGGGGTTTAAATTCGATCTGACTCCACCTGCGATTTTTACGGGTGATAACATGGAGGTTACTACCGCAGAGGTAGAAGCATTGATCGTTCCGATGGTTATCCCTTATGGTAAAGTGGAAATAAACGTTGCCATTCGAGAGCGGCTATGAGGAGAGGATCCCATGAAAACTAAGATGGATTTTCCCGCGATCAATGATCGCAGACCCGAAGGCTTGAAGGAAGATGGGACTCCCTATCGGGTGTTGATCGTGGACGATTCCATGTTCGTTACCAAGCAAATTGGACAAATCCTCACATCAGAAGGATTCGAAATTGCGGGAATCGCCTCGGATGGACAGGAAGCCATCGATAAGTATAAGGAATTGTATCCAAATGTGGATTTAGTGACGATGGATATCACGATGCCCAAAATGGATGGGGTTACCGCCCTGGAAAAGATCATGGAGTTCGATAAGAACGCCAAGGTAGTCATGATCAGCGCGTTGGGCAAGCAGGATCTGGTAAAGAAGTCTCTTCTCTTAGGGGCAAAGAACTACATCGTGAAGCCTCTGGATCGAAAGAAAGTTTTGGAACGGATTGTCATGTCCCTTAAGAAATGATATATAGATTGAAGGTACTGAGCCCTATCCTTTTGGCCGGTATTACACGATGGGTATAGGGCATAAGCGCCATGGGCGGTTAGCTCAGTTGGTTAGAGCACCTGCTCGACACGCAGGGGGTCGGTGGTTCGAGTCCACTATCGCCCAGGGATAACTTAAAGCCCCGTAAGGAACTACGGGGCTTTGTCATTATTAGGGATGCATTATTCTTAATTTTATTTTGTTAAAATCATTTCTTTGAGCTATCTGAATAGCTGTGGCAAACAGAAAGAAACCATACACGGCGGTTGTGTGGAAGCACTCCTCCTACTAGTACTATAAGACGGGAAAACATGGACCGATACAAGCCTACGGATTTACACAAGTTCTAACCCTCGCATAGAGTCGATACCGGAATCAGCAGCTGGATCGATTGAGAGGGATCCTTCACGAGATCGAGACACTGGACGAGATTTGACCCATACTTCGCAAAGGATTTCGGTTGAGAGAAGTGGATTATAATATTTTCTATTTCTACTTCGAAGGGAAGGTTATATCAAAATGAATATGGTGATATACTTTTAGGGATGATCCGACAAAAGCTGATGTTCGACACATAAGTAGTCGCAATACTAATCCTTCGTGTCACCAATTTTTTTAAATAGAGCCTACTAAGCCTACGGAAAAAGTTAGAAAAAATTATAGCGTCGCTGATATATAAAGCTCCAAAGCCGATCCAGGAGAACAGGACATAGTGGGTAGAAGGGTGGATTGTGAGCATTAAACAACCGCAAATCTGATCTTATAGTACGAGAAAAATTGAAGGGTGGAGGTTAAGTTTGGTGCAAATATATCCTTGGCATGGTAGAAAGGTTTGTCTTTGTCGAGATCTACCATACTGGAGAGAATTGGAGGTTCTGTAAATAAAAGAATATTCAGTTTTATGAGCCATCTCTTGGAAGTCCACGGTCTACTAAGTAGGTATGGGAAGCAAAGAAGAGGATCCTGCGGGACGAACAGGAACGGGTCGGGGTGGATGATTATGTGTATTGAAGCGATGGTACATCTGGCGTGTGATCTGAGCACGAGTGGTATGGACAGCGACTACCTGGATATACATCGCTGCGATTGCTCGTAACTATATAACGAAATGTTTATTTTCGCCGTCTCAAATAATTTTTCAGTAAGCCTTAATTAGGAGGAACCCGAAGAAACATTAGCCTGGTTCAGGTTCCTCCAATCAAGTTAAATCAATGATGCCTAAAACGGCATATTCATGAAAGCAATTTCTGTAGCATTCAAGTCTTTTACAGAACATTTAATGGGAGAGAAGGAAGCTTCTTTGTTATTATTGTCGTACACCCCGATCGTAACTTCTGCACTTTGCAGAGCCTGTTGGAGCTCAGCAGTCTCTATCGTCATTTCTTCGATAGTGACTCCGCTTTTCGAGTATTCAAACGGGAAACTTAACAGGAACTTACCCCCTTTCCCGCTTGCAGTAGAAATAGACGCTCCGATTCCCATCTGGATGGTGAGACTTGTATCTAGTTTCATTGAGGTGAAATTATATCCTGTAGCATCCGTTGTAAGGGTAATGGTGGATGTGGTGTTCGATTTGAAGATCTGTTTGCCATTAAAGGTATAAGTATCCGAGGCCCCTTCCACCGTTATATTCTCTAAATTGATCGTGAGATCCATCTGTGCGGAAGCTTTATAATAGTACGTCTTGTTCGGCTCATAGGTATCAGGCCCTTCGAACGAGAATTTTACAGTTCCCTTCTCGATTTTTACTGTTCCATTCCCCACTGGAATGATTTGACCATCTAACACCACAGGCTCAGGAGAATATGCAAACTTCGGTATAATTGCTTTATTCAAATCCTTGGACAGCAGTACAACATTCTCTGGAATTGAAGGCGCGAGGTTCGAAACGGCAGTTGATACAGTACTTGTTAGGCTATCGTTTGCGTCTAAGAATAATGATCGTGCTTCAGTGTCCGTAGAAGGTAGACTCCCACTGAAAGTCGGCAGATCTGATGCCGTACCAACACTAGGTGCAGTTAAGCTTTCTTCCGACTCTTTCTCGAATAGGTCGCAGCTACCCAACAGAAGAACGCCGAGCAGCAAGAGCCCCACCCCCTAGCAATCGATGCGTGGAGAGATGTTTCCGCATACTAGATACCTCCTGAAAATAATGAGTATGGTTGTAAGATTTTAGATTTTCGTAGGTGGTATCCCGAACCCCTACATTTTTTAATGTAGAATTTAATAGCACAGCTAAAGGGAATTTTCAAGTTTTAGGGACCTATGGGGCGACATTTCCATCGGGTAAGGGACTTGACAGGGCAGCAGAGGATATGGGTATATGCTTCACCATGAAGTTACATCGACTTTTCTTAATATTACTCCCATGCGCGATTCTTCTCGCCTGTGACGTGGCAGATCTACTGAAAACTCCGGAGGAGAGTTCCTCAAAGTTTAAAATGTTCGATCCCGCTACCGCGCTTTCGGATGCTCAGTTGGAAGTCCTGGGGTTGAAGGGCCTACAGGGTTCTCAGGAAGACATCGCAAATCAGATCTATCAGTGGCAGAAACAACGCATGTATAACGTGGGCTTTGGCACAAGTTTAGAGGCTTTAGAGGCGGCCTACACCTTACGATGGAACACCATTCTCCCGGGCATTTACCCCGTGTCGGAAATCGTGGTGGAACGAAAAAAAACCATCGATGGGGAGGAAAAGATTTACGGTACCTGTTGGGACTTTGCCGCCGTGTTCATCGCGGTCGCCCGGGCGTACAACCTAGAAGTACGGATGACGGCTATAAAAGAGACGCCGAATGTTCCGACAGGGATGCCGCTCTCCGAGTACAATGCCTTAAAACCGAAGCTTGAAAAAGCCAAGGTGTCGTTCACCTATACCCAGATCTCGAACGCCATCAAAATCCCCTATAAGCATTACCGGGCGGAGGTCAAAATCGGCGGAGAGTGGGTGCCCAAGGACGCTTCGGTAGCGGAAGGGACCTCACCCCCGGGAACCTACGAAGAGTACCGGTGGGATGAACGGGCGGACCCGAACTTAACAACTAAGTAAGCGAACGGAACAAGGGGGCGCGCCAAATGTGCGGCTCGCCTGCGCTAGGGTAGCCAGGGCGCGCTAAAGAAGCTAAAGAATAGATCAAGGCACACTCCCTCACGGCGCCACGGTAAGGGGAAAATCCATCCCCCGGGAATCCACTACCGGGTACTGAGCCTCCCGATAGTACTTGCGGGTAAGTTCGGGTAACATAGTTTCCACAAAGGCCATGAGGCTTCGGGCGGTAATGGTCTTGGAAGAGGTAGCCGCTTTACCCCTTAGTCCTTCCAGCACCGCGTAAGTAAACACCCCATGCTGTAATTCGGCCACCTCCGACGCGTACTGTTCCTTGGTGGAGGCGGCAATGATGTGAATGCCGGTTGAACGGGACAACTGTTGCAAGGCCCGGCGGTCTTCATATCCTCGGAACGCTATAAGGGCTCCCCCCGCTTTACAGGTATCGATTAGCACCAAAACCTTCTGGGCGGGAATCTTTTTCAAGGCTTCCGATAGTTCCGCCGATGAGATCCCTTTCGCCTTTGCTTCTTCCTCCCGTTCTGGATACACTACCTCGTGGGGAAGGAAGTACCACGTGTCCCGGTACACTTCCCCATGCCCCGCCAGGTACACGATTACCGCGTCCTGGGGAGCGGTATTCTGGAGCGTCGCGAGTTGCTTCAGAATGTTCTCTTTGGTGGCGTCCTGATTGTACAGCTCCCCAATCCGCGTCTCTTTGAAAAGTCGTTTCTCTTTACGGAAAAAGCTCGCGATGCTTCGAGCGTCTGGTTCGGCGTAGTTCAAATTGAGGGCCTCGTTCCGGTACTGATTGATCCCCACCGCTAGAAGGTGCAGAGTCACCTCCTTAGTCGAACCTTCGTAGCGAACCTGCGCTTCGGCGGGTAACGATTCGATCTTCTCCTTACTAAAGGCGATGGCCCGAAAGGTATTGAGCCCTTCCACCAACTGGACGGTAAACTCTAATCGCTGTTCTTCCGCCCGAGCGGCCACTTGAAGGCCCCGGGCGGTATCGCCTACCACTTTCCCGTTGTGGTAGAGGCGCACCTCTCCGATACCTCCGCCCAGGTCTTTCGCGTGCACCACCACGGTAATCCGGTCTTCCTTCAGGGTGATGTTAGAAGCAGGTTGAAGGATGCGAACCTCGGGCGGAGGCGCGATTCCTTTGCGCATGTCCGAGGCTTGAGCTACCTCTCCTCCCGATAGGGCCGTCGCCACCGTTAAGGGGTGGTAGAAAGACTCGTAAAAGTTATCCATCGAATAGAGGGTATTCCCGATCCGCACCTGCAAGTACGAAGCCCCGTTTTTAGAGGCGTCAAAGTACCCTTCGGGGGTGAGGGCGATCCATTCCCCATTCAGGAATAACACCAACTGGAGACGTTCCTTTCCGGTTTCAAAGTCCCACAGTCGAATGGTCCCATCGTGGCTCGCGGAAAGGATCCGTTTGCCGTCCCGGGAAAGGGCGAGGGAGTAAATCGTGTCTTTATGTCCGGTGAGGGTTCGCACCTCCGCGCCTTTCTCTAGATCCCAGATTCGAATCGTGCGATCCTCTCCCGCGGAAAGGGCGTACTTCCCATTGGGAGTTACCTGCACGGTGCGGATAGCTCCCATGTGACCGGGCAAGGTCTTTACCAGGGAAAGAGTTTTCATGTCCCACATCCGCATGGTTAGGTCTTCCCCTCCGCTCACCAGGAATGCCCCATCGGGCGTGTACGCAACCCCATGGACCTGTTTGGAATGGCCTTCCAGCTTGCTGATGGCTTTTCCCGTGGATAGATCGAACACCTGCAAGGTCGCTTTTCCCGCCACTATCTGAGTACCCGCGGGAGACACGGCAAAGGCCGTCATCCCCCAATAATGCGTGGGAAAGCTTCGGATAAGTTTACCGCTGGAGCGGTCCCAGAGTTCTACCGTGCCTTCCTGGTTGTTGCGAGCCACAAGGATAAATCGTTCATCGGGAGTGAATCGTAGATGACTCACCATTCCCTTTCCCTCGTACTTTCGTTCCCCTTTACCCGTGCTTTGATTCAGTATAAATACGGATCCCCAGTTGGTACACGCGAGGTACGTGCCCTTGGGCGACAAGGCGAACCCTTCAATAAGCCCCAGTTTGTCAAAGGGGTCCCAGAACCTGGAGTTGGGTAGGTAGGAGAGATCCCAGGAAAGGATCCCGCGACCCATGAGAGCAAACACTTTTTTTTCATCGGCGGAAAAGAATACCTGCCGGACGGGTTCCACGTCCCCGGAAAACTGCCGGATCATTTTCCCTGTCCGAAGATCTATCGCACCCACCAGGTAAGGTTCCGATTCGTCCCCAAAGGCGATGTAACGACTGTTGGGAGAGAAAGTAACGTTACGCAGATAAAGGACCTGGAGCTGTTTCCGGTCAAAATTTACGATTTTTCTACCCGTGAGGGAGTCCCACAGCGTTACTTCCCCGCCATATTTTACTCCCATAATGTAGCGGCCGTCCGGAGAAAAAGAGGCATCCAAGAATTGTCCCGTAGTTTTGAGGAGAGTTTTTCCCGTTGCCACGTCCCAAGTTTTCAACTCTTCTGAACTGAAGCTCGTGGAAACCAATTGGGCGCTATCGGGGGAGAACCGTACCGAATCGATCCCCTTGGGATGCCCTTCTAAGGTTCGAATGATCTTCCAAGTTTCCACGTCCCAGACAAAGATTTGAAACTTCGTGTCCATGAACCTGCCGCCATTTGCCGAGGATAGGTATTTACCGTCTGGGGAAAAGTCTATGGCCGTGATATCGCTTTGGTGCCCTCGTAACCTCTGCAGTTCAGAGCGGCTGTCCAAGGTCCAGACATATACGAAATTGTCTTTAGTTCCCGCCGCGATGAACCGTGCATCCGGAGAAACCGCCACGCAGGTGACCTCTTCCTCGTAGGGAGACCATGTTCGGATGGTTCTACCCGTCTGCACGTCCCACACCCGCACCATTTTGTCCGTGCTTCCGGAAACTAGATAACTGCCGTCGGGGAAAAAAGCGATGGAGGTAACGGCCTGTTTGTGTCCCACAAAGGTTCTCACCTCTCTACCCGTGTGAAAATCCCACAGTTTAATGGTATTGTCGTAGCTGGCCGAGGCTAGGTACTTACCGTCCGGAGAGAATCTCACCGCCTTGACACCTCCTCGGTGCCCTAACTGAATGAAAACTTCCGGTTGTATCTGGGCGTAAAGGTTCGATACGAATAAAAAAATTAACCACAGGATTCCCCACCTATATCTCTTGGTTTTACCGCGCATACTCATGCTCCTTTGATAGTATATAATTCATGGGACAAAGGAATTCCAAGGTCTTTTGAGAAAACAAGCCAGCAACCTGATGGTGAGTAATCGTGGTATACTTTTCTTCATGCAGGAGTTCGACAAAGTATTAACCCAAGGGGAACGGATTGTATGGGAAGGAAGACCAGAGTTTAAGCCTTACTACGCATACAACATTGTACCTTCGATCCTGAATCCCCTGCTTTTAGCGCCCCTGTTGATTCTCCCCTTTCTGTGGATCAGCTATTCCTAAATTAGTACCCCGAAGCTTGTGGGGAAGGTTTTCAATCCAAGATGAACTGAGGGAAGTACACCTGTCCATCCCCGTAGGGGGTGCCCCACATCCGGGTCCAGGTTCTCCATCCCTCTGCCAGGTACAGTCCATGGGTGAAGAACCTCCGCTTCGTGTAGTAACTCTCCCCTAC
>CAKZQO010000312.1 GCA_937140905.1 uncultured Spirochaeta sp. | reverse complement strand
ACCCCGATCAATACCACCACAATGCCAATTAGGGTACCCCAGAAAACTTTGCGATACCTGTGGATAAAGTCAGTAATTCGATCAATCAGTTGTACTTTTTCCGGTGTAAGTCCTGTCTCTGTCATGTACCACTCCTTCTCTATATGGTAATTTCTAGTTCTCGTATTAGTTTGGATAGGTAGGTCCGCTGGATTCCCAGAACTTTCGCAACCTCTGTCTGGTTCCAGTTGTGTCGCTGCAACGCATGGGTAATGAAACTTTTCTTGAAAGCGAGGAGAGCTTCCCGAAAGGGTTTTCCTGAAAAATTATCCAGACTCTCTCTATTCTCTATGGGAAGCAGAAGGTCCTGGGGGGTAATATACTCGTCCTTTGCAATCACTACGGCTCGTTCCACCGTATTCTCCAGTTCACGAACATTACCGGGCCAGGGGTAGGAA
This sequence comes from uncultured Spirochaeta sp., assembly GCA_937140905.1. Taxonomy (GTDB): domain Bacteria; phylum Spirochaetota; class Spirochaetia; order DTKZ01; family DTKZ01; genus DTKZ01. The sequence goes on along the minus strand of CAKZQO010000312.1, from coordinate 3,636 downwards.
AGGAGCATCTCCATCGCCTGATCTGAGAACCCCCGGATCTGCTTTTTTGTTTCCCGATTAAATTTCTTCAGGAAGAAATTGGACAAGGCAACAATGTCTTCCGTTCGTTGTCGTAGGGGGGGGATGTAGAGGGGTAATACATTTAACCGGTAGTAGAGATCCTTTCGAAAGGTCCCTTTCTCCACGGCCGCTTCGATATCACGGTTGGTAGCCGCGATGATCCGCACGTCTACCGAAATCGTTTCAGAGCTACCTAGTTTCTCGAAGGTCTTTGATTGGAGTACCCTAAGAAGTTTTGCCTGAATGGAAAGGGGAAGGTCACCGATTTCATCGAGAAAGATGGTTCCTCCATCCGCCAACTCGAACCGGCCTCGCCGTTCCTGGGAAGCATCGGTGAAGGCACCTTTCACGTGACCGAACAGTTCACTTTCCAATAGATGTTCTGGCAACGCAGCGCAGTTCACCCGGATCAGAGGACGGTTTTTCCGGGGGCTATGAAGATGGATCTGTTCGGCAAAGAGCTCCTTCCCTACCCCACTCTCCCCTAAAATCAGAACGGAAGAATCCGTTGGAGCGATCCGCTTCACCAGTTCAAGTTTCTCTCGTATGACTCTGCTTTCTCCAATAAACGTATGATACCCTGTTTCCGAAGTAACCTTGTCCCGAAGGAGATCCACTTCATCTCGAACTTTCTGGAAATTCCTAGCATTCTGGAGGGTAAGGGATGCCTGGGTGCTGAAGATCTCTAGCCATTCCAGGTCCTCCTGATTAAAAGGCTTGCCGTTCTTCTTATTGATGATTTCGATTACCCCTACGCATTCTCCCTTCACATGCATGGGTGTGGCTAGTATGGAGGTAGTGGGAAAACCGATTTTCTTGCTTACATCGGCAAAAAAGCGAGGATCTTCCCCTACATCGTTCACGATCAGCGAAGTTTTATGTTCGGCTACCCAACCCGCGATCCCTTCCCCCAGGTTCAAGGAAAACTTTTTTACTTCCGGTCCTTTCGGTCCGAGAGCGATTTCGAAAAAGAGTTTATTGCTCTCTTTATCCAGTAACAGGAGGGAAGAAGCCTCGCCGTCCACCAACCGCGTGGCTGATTCCAGGATATCTGTCAGAAGGACATGCACATCTGAATAGTCCGAATTGATCCGTCGGTTGATCTCTATAAAGGTCTCAAATTTCTTGGGGTCGATCGAATTCTTTAACATCGCCTATCCAAGAAGCCGTTCAATCGCTGTTCTTTTCCTTCAGGAAATCCCCCAGGGTATAGGCTTCCGTTTCCTCTTCGTGAATATATTTCTTCAACTCTTCCCGTTGCTGCTTCTTTATGTACTCTTTCAAGGAAAGGGATAATCGATGCTTGGAAGGATTGATTTCCAACACGATCGCTTTTACGGCATCTCCCACGTTGTACTTCTTCAACGCATCTTCCGGAGTTTCACCCGGTGCCGTGGGCACATTCGCCTTATTGACCAATCCTTCGATATCCCCCTGTACCTTCACGAACAACCCAAAGTCGGTGATATTTGTGATTACCCCCTCGATGACACTCTTCTCGGGGTAGGCTTTCTTCAAGGACACCCATGGATCCTCGGAAAGCTGTTTTACTCCTAGACGAATGTTTCGTTCTTCCGGATTCACTTCCAGGACCATTACCTCGATCTCTTCCCCTTCCTTAAGTACGGATGCGGGATTCTTGATCTTTTTCGTCCAGGATAGGTCGTCCACATGCAGGAAACCGTCGATCCCTTCTTCCAGTTCGATAAAGGCTCCCGCATTGGTAATCTTCCGGATAGGCCGCTTGATTCGCATCCCTACAGGGAACCGTTCATGGATAGTGTCCCATGGATTGGGATACACCTGCTTCAACCCGAGGGAAATACGACCTTCATGGATATCGTACCCCAGAATCATGGTTTCCACTTCGTCCCCGACTTTCAGTACTTCCTTCGGGTGTTTGATCCGTTTTACCCAAGAGAACTCGGAAATGTGAGCCAGTCCTTCGATCCCTTCTTCCAACTCGATAAAGGCCCCAAAATCCGCAAGCTTGGTCACTTTTCCTTTTACGATGTCTCCTACATGGTACTTCTCTTCGAAATGAACCCATGGATCCTCGGTAAAATGTTTGAGGGACAGGTTTATCTTCTGGTTTTCCTTATCTAACCGTACCACCTTCAGTCGAATCGTTTGACCCTTCTTTACGTAGTCCTTCGGCCGGGTCACGTGACCCCAGCTCATATCGTTGATATGAAGAAGCCCGTCGAATCCTCCCAGATCGATGAAGGCTCCAAAGGAGGTAAAACTCTTCACGACTCCCTCTACTTCATCCCCAATCTGGGTTTTCTCGAAGAATTCTGCCTTTCGTCGGGCGATATCCATCTCCATCCATGCTCGGCGGGAGAGAACGATGTTCACCCGGTTCTCGTTGTACAATCGTTCGATGAGAAACTTGGATTCCAATCCTACGTAATCCTCTGGATTTTCCACCCTCTGCACATCGATCTTGGAAATGGGATTAAAGCCTACAACCCCATACCCCAGATCTACTTCAAACCCACCTTTAATGGCTTTGGAAATTTTTCCCTCTACGGGTAACTTTTCCTGAAATGCGGTTCGGAGAGACTTCCAAAAGAGCTTTTCATCCGCTCGTTGTTTGGAAACAATTACTTCTCCCGCTCGGTTCTCTTTTTTCAATAGGACAACTTGAACCACATCTCCGATTTTCGGAGGGGTTTTGAACTCCGATAGGCTTACCTTTCCTTCGGATTTATACCCGACGTCGAGAAATACGTGTTCGGGCCCTACCTCGACCACCTTTCCATCCACGAGCCGCCCCTCTTCCAGCTCGTCTAGATTCTTCAGGTAGTACTCTTGCAGTTCCTCCTGAATGCTGTTTGGTGTGGGGGTTTCTGTTGTTCTGTGTTCCTGTTCGGTCATGACTTCCATATTACTCCTGCTGATGTTCCGCGTACGTGGAATGATTGCCACTACTTTCTCACAAACTTGTTCTATCGTCAAGTCCGATGTATCTAGGTAGAATGCTCCTTCGGCAACCCGCAGAGCACCTTCCTTCTTTTGTCGATCCAACGCATCCCGTTCGGCTATGCTCTGAACCAAAACTTCGTAGGGAAGATTACTGGTTCCCTGAGCAAGTCTTCGTTTTGCCCGAGTCTCCACACTGGCATCCAAATACACTTTTACCTCTGCATTGGGAAACACCACCGTGCCGATATCCCTCCCTTCCACTACCAGGTCTCGACCTTGGGATAGGTTCCTAAGGCATTCGTTTACCCGTTGTCGGATAGGAAGGATACTGGAAAACTGCGCCACGTATTGATCCACTCGGTCGGAATGGAGTTCTGCTTCTCGTTTTACCCCATCCACTAAAAGCACCCCGTCCACTAGATCGAACTCGGTTCGGAGGGCGACTTGGATAGCCTCTTGTTCCTGATCGGGCAGAATTCCTTGTTCCAGCGCCTTCCAGGTGATGGCTCGATAAAAGTTCCCTGAGTTCACGTATAGGAACCCTAATCGTTTGGCCACACAGTTGGCGATCGTACTTTTTCCTACTCCTGCCGGGCCATCGATGGCAACTACCATGAGGAAGCCACCGGACAGTTCACAGGCAGGAAT
>CAKZQO010000311.1 GCA_937140905.1 uncultured Spirochaeta sp. | reverse complement strand
TTCCTCATATGAACGTGTGGGAGAATATCGCCTTTGGGTTGAAGATGCGGAAGGTTCCCGAAGCAGAGCAAAAAAAGCGGGTTCAGAAAGCTCTCGAGATGCTGAGTCTCGTGGGGTTTGAAAAACGAAAACCCGCCCAGCTCTCCGGCGGGCAGCAGCAACGGGTTGCCCTTGCCCGTGCCATTGTAACGGAGCCTGACATTCTCCTGTTCGACGAACCCCTGTCCAATCTAGACGCGAAACTCCGGGTTCAGGTGCGGGTGGAAATCCGGGAAATGCAGAAACGTCTAGGGATCACGTCGATCTATGTAACCCATGACCAGGACGAAGCCCTTGCTATCTCGGACCGGATCGTGGTGATGAACCAGGGCAGGATCGAACAGGTAGGAGATCCCCATACGATCTACCTGTACCCAAAGACTGCCTTTGTTGCTGGGTTCATTGGAATCGCCAACATCTTTACAGGACGGCTACGGGAGCGGCAGGGAAACCGACTTCTCCTTGACACTCCGTTCGGACAGGTTTGGGTGAAATCAGAAGGGGTGGAAGCAAGAGCAGGGGAAGAAGTACGTTTCAGCTTCAGACCCGAAGATATGGTGCTATACCGGGAAGGGATGGCGAACCGAATTCGGGCTACCATCGTCCACGCCATCTTCATGGGGGACAGTACCGATCTGTTTGTGGATGTACAGGGGCAACGGCTTCGAGCCCGAGGGGGCAACGTTGCCTATGGTGGAGATGTGTTAAAGTTCAGACCGGGAGAACTGGTGGATTTTGGGGTAGAAGAAACCGCTTTTCGGATCCTGAGCTAGGGGGAGACTATGGATCAGAAAAAAGATGTAGCCTTGATCCACTACCTCATGATCCTTCCGGGTGTGGGGTTCATTGTACTCTTTTTAGGCTCCTCGATCTTAATCACGGTGGCTCAGAGTTTTGGGCTCTTCAGCGTGACGGGTACTTCCCGGTTCACTCTGGTGAATTGGAAGACTCTTTGGGAACGGGAAACCCTCGACTCGGTTGTGTTTTCCCTCAAGATGGGGGTGTTGAGTTCTGTGGGTACCCTCCTCTTCGCTTTTCCCGTGGGATTGTTCCTTAGGAAGGGAGGAGCAGGGAAAAGATTTCTCGCCTCTCTGATCAAGATTCCCCTTTTCATTCCAGCGCTAGTGGCGGCGTTCCTGATTCTTAACATTATTTCTTACCATGGGATCGTGAACGAGGTTCTTTTGGGACTTGGATTCATCAAAGAACCCCTTCGGATGCTGAACGATAAGTTTGGCTGGGGGGTAGTGGCCATTCAGATCTGGAAGAACCTACCGTTTGTACTCCTCATCGTATCGGCATCCCTTGCCTCTATACGGGATGACATCATCGATGCAGCCCGAAACCTTGGTGCTAACAACTGGGCAATTCTATTCCGGATCTATATCCCTTTGGCTATGCCAGGGATTCTGGTGTCCATGATCCTCATGTTCATCAAAGCCTTTGGCGATTTCCCCATTACCAGCGTGGCGGGACCTACGTATCCGCCCTCTATTGCCTTGCGGATGCGGAATACCGCGACCCTGTTTCAGGAATGGGACAAGGCAGCCGTGATGGGGGTGATCATCATCGTAACCACTCTGTTCATGACTTGGCTGTACAGTAGATTGGCCCAGGCAGTGGAAGGAGGGAACCCATGACGGCCTCCTCGTTAAGGCTTGCCTCTACCCCCCTTCATGTACGGGAAGCTCGTCGAAAACGACTGGTCTATGGGATCCTGACCGCTTTTTTCGTGGTTACCCAAATTCTTTGGGTGGGGATACCTGTATTGATGGCCATTCTGTGGAGCCTCGTGGATCCTCAACATCCCTGGTCCTTCCCTCAACTGTTCCCAGAGAAGCTTTCCTGGGCTCAGTGGGCCTATGTGTTCAAATATACCAACATCGTTCGAGCCCTTAAAACGAGTTATACCGTGGCTCCCCTTGCGGTTATTCTTTCCTTTATACTTTCCCTCCCTACATCGTACGTCCTGGGTCGGAAGAACATTCCTGGCAAGAAAGTATTCATGTTAGTGGTCTTGCTTCCTATCATCATGCCAGGGATGGTGGTGGCCTTGTTTCTCAGCCGAGTGTTTGCCGCCTTCCATCTAACCCAATCATTCTTCGGCCTTGTGTTGGCTCATACCCTGATGGGCATCCCCTACATGATTCGGGTGCTCACCACGAGCTTCGAGGCGATTCCCCAAGACATTATCGACGCGGCAGAGAACTTAGGAGCGAATACTTTCATTAAGATCAAGGATATCTTCTTACCCATGGTTCGACCAGGTCTGCTGGCGGGGATGGTGTTTGCCTTTACCACTAGCATCGAGGAGTTCAACCTGACCTTTGTCATTGGTACCCCCACATTCGAAACAATTCCTACCATACTATATTCGTTTCTAGGGTATAACTTTATCCGAACCAACGCGTCGGTAGTGGCCTTGATCATGATGACGCCCAATATTGTCCTTCTGTTCATCGTGGAACGTATTCTGAAATCGGATTATCTATCGGCTTCTCTGGGAAAGGTCTAGGGAACCGATGATATAAAACTATCAATGGAGGTGTTGTATGAAACGATTGATCGTAGCGGTACTTGTGCTCGCCCTAGCGGCAGGAATTGGCTTTGCCAGCGGGGTGAAGGAAGCGCCAAAGGCTGCGCCCAAGATCGATCTCCAGACAGCCACTTGGGACCAGATCGTGGCAGCAGCGAAGGCAGAAGGGGAAGTGACCTTCTATGCCTGGTATTTTCCCGACTATTTCAAGGAAGCGGGTATCGATTTCGAGAAGCAGTACGGCATCAAGGCGAACGTGATCGTGGGGGATCAAACGGCTAACTTCAATAAAGCCATCGCAGAGAAGGATCAACCCGTGGGAACGATCGATGTAATGATCGTGGGTGGACAATGGGTAAAAACCACGATGGATCTGAACCTGTTCTATGGTCCCATCAAGAACATCGTTCCCGAGGCGGATAAGCTAGCTCCTTCCCTCTGGGAGGTACAGGAAGGGTTCCTCACCCGTGGATTCCTGGCGCCTTTCCATCGAAACCAGACGGGAATCCTCTATGATCCTGAAAAGGTAACCAATCCACCCCAGACCTGGCAGGAACTGGAAGCGTGGATAGACGCGAATCCGAAGAAATTCGGCTTCTGTGATCCTTCCAAAGGAGGATCAGGCCAGTCCTTCGTGCATAGCGTCATTGCCCATACTACCGGCGGGTTGGACAAGTATAAAGGGGACACTGAGGTAGTCCAAGCGAAAGTAGCCAACTGGAACCTGGCCTGGAAATGGTTCCAGGACAGAAAGGAGAAACTCACCATTACCATGTCCAACAACGATTCCATTATCCGGTTGAATGGAGGAGAGATTACGATGACGGTCGCATGGGACGACAACGTGAGCGACCAGATGGCGAAGGGGAACCTATTCAAACGAGCCAAGATGTACATTCCCAAGTTCGGATTGGCTGGAGGTGGAGACACCATGGGAATATTGAAGAACGCTCCTCATAAAGCAGCGGCTCTCCTCTGGATACGTCACATCACTACCAAAGAACAACAGTTGAAGAAGTTCCAGATGGTAAAGGCCTACCCAGCCCGAACGGATATAGCCATAGAAGGAACCCTTTTGACCGAAGAGGACCGAAAGAATAACGCGATTCCCTGGTTCCCAGCTCCTTACAAAGCCTTCATGATTAGCGAGTTCGTGAAGAACGTATTGATGAAATAAGCGCCCTAAGGGGTAGTTGGAAATACTCTGCGCTATACAAGATAAGGCCCCCTCTACTGAGGGGGCGATTTTTTTGTGGGTCCATCTAGTGTGAATGCTATTGGAGTTCTATCTTAGAGCAATTGACATCCTCTAATCAGCGGATTCAAAAACTTCGGGCCTTTAGGATCCTTTCCCGCACGTTTTTCTGTATTGCTCCGTTAAAAGGCAGGAATCGTTCCGAATAGTATTCACAGACGAACATCCCCTGGTAATCAGATGCCATTCGGAATAGTTCATCATAAGGGATCTTCCCCCAGTAGGGAGGCAGGTGAATATCTCCCCTGCCATACTCGTACCGCCAACCCATGGGAAGAGCGTCGTAGGTAGGTCGGTCGGTAATCCTAAGTTCTTCGAACACTCCCGTATTGTCGCTTAGATGGAAATGCCCCAGATAGGGAAAAGCTTTTTTAAACGACTCCAGAAAATCGAATTTGAAATAGTGGGACGCCAGAAACGCATGCCCTGTGTCGAAAGCCAAGCGTAGGCTTGAAGAGTCTACAGATGACACCAGTTCGATTACTGGATCTACCCATTCTACCTCGATGTTTTCCACTACGAGCAAAACGCCCTTATCCCCCGCGTACCGAGCAGCTTTCCTGTGTTCTTCAAGGAACGCTTTTTCTACTTCTAAGTTCCTGCTCTGTACCTCGTAGTGAAGTACGAGGGGTGACATTTGTAGGCGGGCACAGATGTCAATGGAATGCCGTAGCACGGCGCGATGCTTAGCTATGCGAGGAAGGTCTCGTAAATCCAATCCTCGTCCGATGTGGGCGGAATATCGAAAAGGAAACTCTTTCAGGAGGGTGTGGAGATACCGTATCCAGTGTTCGCAGGGTTCTCCGTCGATAATCAAGGGAAAGGAATCGAGGGATACCTCGATGGCATCAAAGCCATCCTGCTGAAAGGCAGATAATCGCTTTCGGTTTATCTCTGGATCAGGAGTTCCTGGGAGGTTCACCCCTATGATAGGGTGGTGCGTTACTGGGGTCTTATTGGTAGCCATGGAAGGGGTATAACACGATTCTGGATTCGTGGGCAATCCTTAGTACCCCAAAGCTTGTGGGGGAAGGTTTTCAATCCAGGATGAACTGGGGGAAGTACACCTGTCCATCCCCATAG
>CAKZQO010000310.1 GCA_937140905.1 uncultured Spirochaeta sp. | reverse complement strand
AGTGGTGATTGGACCGGGACCCATAGGCTTGATTGCCATGCGAATGGCTCGGGCTCTGGGCGCTGCGAAGGTTATTGCCGTAGGAAGACGGGATAGATTGCAGTTTGCCAGGGAATTGTGCGCCGATGAAGCGGTGGATTTCGAGAAAACAGATCCTATACAGGCAGTAAAAGCACTTACCCATGGCATGGGAGCGGATGAAGTGTTCGAGTGCTCTGGTGCCGCTGGAACAATGCTCCAGGCCGTATACATGGTAAGAAGGGGGGGCAAGGTGGGGCTTTTAGGGGTTCCAGAAGGAAAGGTCGCGGATCCTATCCCCACACGCTATGTGGTGAGTAACGAAATCTCCATCTATGGATCTAAAGCGAATCCGAATGTTTCCCCCAAAATTGTGAATCTAGTGGCTACGGGCAACCTGAAATTGAAGGACCTCGTTTCCCATACATTTCCCCTAGAACAGTTTGCAGAGGCCTTGGATACTTTCGTGAGTCGTAAAGGTTGTGCGTTGAAGGTGGTGTTGGAACCGAATGGAAAGGAGTAAGGCTACATGAGGGAAAAAGAAGAATATCTAGCCGCTTTCATCGGCACTTACACTGAACCAATTCGGTTTGGAACAGGAGCTGTGTTGCAAGGAAAAGGAAAGGGGATCTATTGGCTTACTCTGGATCTTCGGGATGGATCCTTGAAATGGGAAGCGTTGACAGAACAGGTGCGCAATCCATCTTACCTTGCGATAAGTCCCAACCGAAAGTTCCTCTATGCGGTGAACGAATTAAAGGAGTACGAAGGGAAAAAATCAGGAAGCGTTTCGGCTTTCCGAATCGATTGGATAGAAAAACGGTTACTATTTCTCAATCGCCAGGCTACTCTGGGGACGGATCCTTGCCATGTTACATTGAATGCAGAAGGGACGCACCTGTTCGTTTCCAACTTTATGAGCGGTAGCGTTACCGTGTTTCCCATCCATTCCGATGGATCTTTGGGAGACCCATCGGATTTCATCCAGCACAAAGGTTCCAGCGTAGATCCTGTTCGCCAAACAGGACCCCATGCTCATTCCCTTACGCTGAGTCCAGACGAAAGGTTTGCGTTCGTTCCCGATTTAGGGATAGACCAGATCGTGATCTATTCCTTTGATCGAGGAACGGGTAAACTCCTCAAGGCTCGTGTACCTAACAGTCCGGTCCCCAAGGGAGCTGGCCCCAGACATTTCGAATTCCATCCATCGGGTAAGTATGCCTTTCTCATCAATGAACTTGCCTCCTCCCTCGATCTGTATAAATATGATAGAAAGTCGGGGAACCTCGTCTTGAAACAAACAGTCTCTACCCTTCCCGAAGGGTATACGGGTTCAAACACTTGTGCGGATTTGCATGTACATCCTTCAGGAAAATTTGTGTATGGTTCCAATCGTGGTCATGATAGCATAGTCGTATTTTACATGGAGGAAGAAAAAGAGTGTCTAGAGTATCGTCATCATTATCCTACTCTAGGAAAAACGCCACGAAACTTTGCAGTAGATCCTACAGGAAACTACTTGGTTGTGGCAAACCAAGATAGTGATACGATCTTTACTTTTAGAATAGATACAAAAGATGGGAGACTTGTTGAAGCTAGCTCTATAGAAATACCTACCCCTGTTTGTGTAAAGTTAATTAAATATTGAAACTGATAGTTGCAAAATCCTCCAGACTTTATTATCTTTAATAATAAATTATTGAATGGAGGAATAAAGCATGGCAGAAAAAACATTAACCGAAGAAGAAATTGCACTGTTTCTAGCGCAACAACCAAAAGAAAAACAAAAAGAATTGTTGAAGAAAGCGAATGCTTTACGAGGCAGAGAAACCAAGAAAGAAAAAACATTACAAGGCGCTCTAGAGTTACTAAAACAATTTGCCTCTTTGAAGAAGGGAGATAAGGTCACCTTTCAAGGTGGAAGGGGTGGATCGGGAACCGGTATTTTTCAATCCATCGATGTCTACTGCAATATACGGGTGGGAAACAAGATTAAAAAGGTTGCACTAAGTAGCTTGAAGAAATAAAATCACAGAACACACTGAAAGAATGAAATATAAAGGCGGTCTGATTTTCTCGACCGCCTTTTCTAATTTAGATACCTATCAGTAGATTCAAGGGCGCTAACTTACTACAACCAGATATTACCCATTTTCCCCTTATAGAAACACACGTTTGATGTGCCGTTCCAATAGGTTTTCCTGCACATTCTTTGCGATTTCCTTCTCTGCCGCCTCCAAGGCCTTATAGTACCTTTCCCCCATTTCGGCAGCTACTTTGTACCCTACATGGAGGAGTTGTCGGAAGTGAGGGTTGTAGCGCGGATTGCTTTGCACGTGTCGTAGGGTTTCTGAGAACTGTTTTCCATCCCATTTTAAAACTACTGCGGGATCAGGAAGTTTCGAACGATCGATATCGATCACACTCGCGTAGGGAGCGCAGAGTTCTTCGAACCGCCCATACGCTTTTTGGTAGATCTCCTTTGCGATCGCGAGTCCTTCACCCTCTCCCGAAGCAAGCCCAATAAGTTCTTCCAGCCAGGTAGTTCCCGCAGTTTTAAGATGGAGACCCGCTCCAGTACGTTTCAACGCCTTCTGGATCGGTCCGTAGATGGAGAACTTATCACTTCCCGAGTGCACACTGAGCTTCAGGTTAGAGGGTAGACCGAATTCCTTTATAGCGAAGGCTACCACAGATAGATCCTCATTGAACTCTTTTTCGAACTGCTTGACATCGCCCACATAGTCAATGCCCTTGTTGAAACGACCGGTAAACTTTGGCGCGATCGTCTGGGCGGGGATTCCTTCCCGTGCGATGGCAGATAGGATGAAAAGCATTTCCACAGGAACCTGTGGTGCGTCAGTTTCATCGATGGATACTTCGGTGATGAAGTTCCCTTTTCCCTTTTTCGCTTCGATATGATGATAAATCTTCCCCGCTTCCTGAATGGCCAAGAGGTACTTCCTAGCCGTCACTCGGACGGTTTCTTCTGTGATTTTAAGAGGTTTCTCGATTCCTGGAATGGAAAGGTTTCCCAGAAGGGACTTATGCGCTTTTACAAAGGCTTCGATATCCTTCTCTGGAGCCGGTTTCCCCGAGTAATCTGCCACATCCAGGGTAAAGAAATCGCTAGATTCAAGGAAGAGATCTACCGTTTTCAGACTAATGTGGTCGGCATCCACGTAGTAACTATCCTTCCACCCCAACGCTTTTACTGCTTCGTCCGCTTCCTTGCGAACCGTATTTGGATCGGTGTGCACGATGGTGTGCTCCCGGTAGGATTTGTTCCAAACAGGAACGAGGTTCACGCCGAGTTTTTTCGCCTCTACGAGAGCGCTCAGCTGGGCTTTACCCTGGCGAGCGAACCGGTCGCCGATTCCAATGGAATATTTCTCTAACTGTTTCATTCTCAATCTCCTTCTATCTGCTATACTAACCTATGAGAGGGTCCGGAAAACTAGTTGCACATCAACCGTTAGTCTACCGGGATCCCAAAGTAATTCTTGGCGTTGTTGAAGCAGATGTCTTCCACCATCCGCCCTAACAGGTTCAGATCCTTCGGCGTTTCACCTGTTTCCACCCAGGTTCCTAGGAGGTTACAAAGGATCCTGCGGAAATACTCATGCCTTGGATAGGACATGAAACTGCGGGAATCCGTCAGCATTCCAATGAACCTGGAAAGAAGACCCATATTGGCAAGGATCCGCATCTGTTGTTCCATCCCATCCTTTTGATCGTTGAACCACCAGGCTGAACCGAACTGCATCTTCCCCGGTATTCCGCCACCTTGGAAATTCCCGATCATCGTGGCAAGGACTTCGTTGTCGTTGGGATTCAAACTGTAAAGAATGGTTCTGGGCAGTTCGTTCTGCGCATCCAGCATGTCGAGGAACTTCGACAGGGGACGGGCAATGGGAAGGTCGGAAATGGAATCGAATCCCGTATCCGGTCCCAAGAGCTTGAACATCCGAGAGTTATTGTTTCGAAGGGCTCCAATATGGAGTTGCATGGTCCAGTTCCGCTTCGCATTCATACGGGCTACCTCGTAGAGGACTCCTGTACGGATGAGGTTGGCTTCTTCCGGGGATGGAGCGGTTCCAGAACGGACTTTCGCGAAAGCCGCTTCCAACGTTTTTACGTCCAGGGGTTCGGCAACGGGTACTAGGAGGGCATGATCGGTCAATCGGCATCCAATTTGATGGAAGTACTGGTGCCGTTTATCCAATGCATCGATCAGATCCGCATAGGTTCGGATCTTGGTGCTGGCCGCCTTTTCCAAAGAGTCCAGATAGGTATTGTACACCTTCGGATCATCGCAGTTCATCGCTTTATCGGGTCGGAAAGCGGGAAGCATCTTGGTTTTCATGGTGGGATCGGACGCCACTTGTTTATGGTACTGTAGATCATCCGCAGGATCATCTGTGGTACATACCACCTTCACCATGAACCTTTCCATAATTGCTTTGGGTTTGAACTCGGGTTTCTGCAGCAAGGCATTGGCATGCTCCCAGATCTCTTTGGCTGTTTCAGGGCGCAGAAGGATCCCTTCGATCCCGAAGTACCGTTTTAATTCTAAATGAGTCCACTGAAACACGGGGTTCCCAATCGTCTGGGGAACCACGGCTGCCCAAGCGTTGAACTTTTCCTCATCCGAAGCATCACCCGTGATGAAGCGTTCCTCTACCCCTGCGGCTCGCATCAACCTCCACTTGTAGTGATCCCCTCCCAACCATATTTCAGTGAGGTTCTTGAAGTTCTTGTTTTCTGCCACCTGCCTAGGGGAGAGATGACAATGATAATCGAAAATCGGCATGTACTTGGCGTACGAATGGTATAAGATTCGAGCAGTCTCCGATTGGAGCAAAAAATCTTCATCCATGAAAGCCATAAATGTCCTCCTGCTTAGATATTCTGTACAAGGTATCCACCATCGACTGGCAAGGACACTCCGGTAATGAATCCCGAAGCTGCATCGCTCATGAGAAAGATGGTGGCGCCCGCTAGCTCTTCGTGTTTTCCAAACCTTCCAAAGGGAGTATGGGCAATGACCGCCTTCCCTCGATCCGTCAGTTCCCCGGTAGCTTCATCCTTGATCAGCAGGGCTTTGTTCTGGTGACCAATGAAAAATCCCGGTGCAATGGCGTTTACCCGAATCCCATACGGGGCAAACTCTTTTGCCGTTGCCATGGTGAGATTCAAGGTAGCTGATTTTGCGGCGTCGTACGCCCAGACGCCCGACAGGGGAACGTAGGATCCCATGGATGTTAAATTAATGATGGTTCCCTTTATGTTTTTCTTGATCCAATAGGCGGCAATGTACTTTGTGGGAATCACGAGGCCGGCGAGGAGATTCATATGCATCACTTCGTTGAACAAGGCGATGTCCGTGTCCACGAATGCGCTCTTTCCCTTGTTTCCTCCCGCGGCGTTAATTAGGCCATTGGGTTCTCCCATCACCTGTATGGTTTTTTCGATGGCTCGTTGCACATCCTCTTCGATGCCAGTATCAACCGTCACCCCCGAGACAGCTTCCGGCTTCCCTGTCTTTTCCGCTACTCGTTTCACCGCTTCCTCCACAGGATGGTGAGTGCCTCGCCCCCAAAGACAGACCTTTGCCCCCGCCCGTATCAAGGCTTCCGCCATGGTACCCGCGATCACTCCGGCTCCACCGGTGATAATCACCCGTTTTCCCGTTAGACCAAAGAGATCTTCCACGTAAGACATAGTTCCTCCCTAAAAAAGATTAACAGAGTATTACTTCACAGGGAAACTTGCCAATGTCAGCGAGTTCCCCCAATTTCTTATCGCTGATAAGTAGATCGATATCCTCTGCCGTAGCGAACACAGAGAACGCTTCCCTCCCATACTTGGAACTATCCGCCAAAAGGATTTTTCGGTTGGAAAGTTTGAGAGCCTGTCGTTTCACATCAGATTCGAAGATGTTCTGGGAGCTGAAAGTCCCATCGGTAGAAAAACCTGTTGTTCCAATGAAGCAGGTATCGATTCGAAAATTCTTCAATCCATCCAGGGCAAGGGGGCCAATGAAGGATCCCGCATCCTTCCGGTAACTCCCTCCCACACAGTACACGGCTATCGAAGGAGCCTTTTCTAAAGTCAGCACGATATCCACCGAGTTAGTTACTACCCGCAAACTCATCTCTACGAGTAAGGTGGCGAGAGCCTGGGTGGTGCTGCCGGAATCGAGGTAGAGGGTGTCTCCTTCCTGAATGAACTCCTTTGCTTTCCTGGCTATCGCTTGTTTTTCCGGAAGGTGTTCCGTTCGTCGAAGGGCAATGGGATGCAGGAATTCTTTCTTGGCTGCGGGAATGGCTCCGCCCCTGGTACGGATCAGGTGACCCATTTCTTCCAACAAGGATAGGTCCTTTCGAATGGTTACTTCAGACACCTGCAACCGGGTAGATAATTCTTGAACCGTTAGTTTTCCCCGATGGGAGAGGATCCGCAGGATTTCTTGGTGCCGTTCGATTAGGCTCACTTACGATTCCTTTTAGATTTGGAGCATAAATCGAAAGTAGAGGGGTGTCAACGGGAGGATGCTGCTTGATACGCTTCCAAAGCTTTTCTGCCCTTTTCATTCAGCTGGTACACCCCGCGGGAAACTCGTTCGAACCAACCATAGTAATTTTTAAGAAGGATAGAACCAGTGGATGGGACACATCCTAGGGCGCGTAGCTTCTGCGGTGAAAGCGGACCATGCTCGGCCAGGCATTGAGCGATCCGTAGCGCTTCTCTACGGTAGGCGGTAAAGATGGGAACTCGAGAAGAACCACCAATGTTCTGGTTGGTTCCCCGGCCTTCGATTTCTTTCATGAAGAGGAGTTTTGCTTTCGAGTTCCCTCTGGAAACGTCTTTTCGATGGAGGGCAACCTCTACTTCTGGATCTCTGCCCTCTAGGAATCGAACAAAGAGAACTCCAATCCCGAGGCGAGAACAAAGGGCTCGTATGGTTTTCCATCTCCGGGGGTAGCGCCGGAAATTGCGTATGGGTACGGCGATGTATACGGCATCGGCAGCCTGCTGCCTTTCCAGGGCCTGCAGGATCACATCCAGGTTGAAGCGAAGTTTTACTTCAACAACCAGAAGGATTCCCTCTTTAGTTGCCGATATGTCACTCAGTACAACTTCTGCGTGGACAATGTAGCCATGATGGGTAAGAAACTTTTCCAGGGGTGCATACAAGTCTATTTCCCGGAGGCCAGATTTCATCCTACTATGAAGGTATCAGGAAAAGGAGAATTATTCCATCCGTGAAGAGTAGAAGTTGCTTGAGTTGAGGATCGTAAAGCCCTATATTCTAAGGAGAGGTGGATATGGGAAAAAAATGGGTTCTAGGGATCATGGCCTTCCTTCTTTTAGGTGTTCTTTCAGGTACGAATCTGGTTGGAGAGGTAAAAGAATCCAGCGCACTGTTCGTAATCCCTGTCCATGGGGACATCGTACCATCCCTTGAATCATTCATACGAAGGCATGTATCCAAGGCTATCGATGAGGGGGCTATGGTCCTGGTGTTCGATATCGACACCTTTGGGGGCCGAGTGGATACGGCCCTACAAATCTCTTCCTTCATCGGATCTATAAGAAAGGCCAAAACTATTGCCTTCATTCGGAGCGGACCTTCCAGCATGGGGGTTAGCTGGTCTGCCGGTGCTCTCATTGCTCTATCCTGTTCACAGATCTATATGGCGCCGGGAACTTCCATCGGAGCTGCAGCTCCTGTAACGATCGGTGCAGATGGGTCGATGCAACCGGCAGGAGAGAAAGTGGTAAGCGCGGTTCGTACCCAGATGGCAGCTCTGGCTGAAAAGAATGGGTATCCGGTGGAATTAGCCTTAGCCATGGTAGATCTGGATCTGGAAGTGTGGGAGGTTGAGATAGGGGGGAGGGTTCGGTTGATAACCCTTCCAGAATTGGAGAGGATCGAAAAGGAACGTCCCAAAGAGGTACGCCGGATCCAATTGGTTTCCCCCAAAGGGAAGCTGCTTTCCCTAACGGCAAAAGAAGCAGAACGGTACGGCTTATCTAGGGGTACGGTGGAGGATCTAACTGCCCTGGCAAAGACTCTAGGGGTAGAGGGCGAAATCGTGGAAATGGAAAACACCCTCGCGGACAAAGTCCTGGAATTGATCACTTCAGGTCCGGTACAAGCCCTTCTGATTCTTATTGGTCTAGTAGCTTTGTTCATGGAAATCAGTACCCCAGGGTTTGGGATTCCTGGAACGGTGGCGGTAATTTGTTTCCTCACCTTGTTTGGGAGTAACGCTCTTCTAGGCACGGTAGGATCCCTAGAGATCATCATGCTCCTGGTAGGCATAGGACTCCTGGCGGTAGAACTTTTCATTCTTCCGGGTTTTGGGATTACAGGAATTTCGGGTCTTGTGCTCATTGGATTGGCCCTTCTGTTCTCCATGCAAGATTTCGTGTTCCCTGAGTTTTCCTGGCAGTGGGACATTTTCGTTCGAAACCTGATCGTGGTAGGAAGTGGATTATTATCCGGGATAGTGGGCGTAGCAGCTCTAATCCTCCTGCTTCCCAAGGTGCGCATATTCGATCGCCTAGCCTTAAAGACCATGATCTACGGTACTGCGGCTGGATCTACACCCCTAGGCAAGGGAACGGAAAGCGTCGCGGAACACGAAAAGGCTGAACGTGGAGAAGTCATTCCCATCGAGAATGTCCCTCTCCCGGAAGATTTCCAGGTAATTCCACCGGACCTAGTGGGACAAGAAGGAAAGGCATTGACCATTCTTAGGCCATCAGGTAAGGCGAAAATAGGGGATACTGTGTACTCGGTGGAAACCGAAGGGGAGTTCGTTCCTCAAGGAACCCCTGTACGGGTAGTCCAAGTACGGGGGAATCGAATCACCGTGAAAGCCATATGAACACTAAAACACTATATAGGGAGGAAGTATGCTGTATTTAATCGTATTTGCCGTATTGACCCTTCTCGTGTTAGGGTTCCTGATCCTCTTTTTCAAATTCTTCGGGTTATGGTTCCGAGCCCTTCTATCCGGTGCTCCTGTGGGAATGGGAAGGATCATCGGGATGTGGCTGCGACACGTGAATCCTTCGGTTATCGTGGATGCCCGGATCATGCTTACCAAAGCGGGGATACCGGTTGAAACGGACATGCTGGAAACCCATTTTCTGGCCCGGGGAAATGTAATGAAGGTAAGCCAGGCTCTAGTGGCGGCCAATAAGGCGAATATTCCTTTGCCCTTTCAACGAGCCGCTGCCATAGATTTGGCGGGAAGGGATGTACTGGAAGCGGTGAAGACTAGTGTGAACCCGAAAGTAATCGATTGTCCCGACCCTTCCAAAGGGAAAACTACCATCGATGCGGTAGCTAAGGATGGGATCCAGCTTCAGGTGAAAGCAAGGGTGACGGTTCGGGCAAATATCGAGCGATTGGTAGGAGGAGCTACCGAAGAGACGATCATTGCTCGTGTAGGGGAGGGAATCGTTACAACGATCGGTTCTGCAGAATCCTACAAAGCGGTGCTAGAAAATCCCGATCTTATCTCGAAAACCGTTCTGGAAAAAGGGTTAGATGCGGGAACCGCCTTCGAAATCCTTTCCATCGACATTGCCGATATCGATGTGGGTGCCAACGTAGGGGCGAAACTTCAGGCTGATCAGGCAGAGGCGGATAAGAGGAGGTTCCAGGCAGAGGCGGAGAAACGAAGGGCAGCCGCTCAAGCGAGAGAACAGGAAATGCTCGCGCTGGTTCAGGAAAATAGGGCGAAGGTTGTCTTGGCCGAGGCAGAGATTCCCTTGGCTATCGCAGAAGCTTTTCGGAAAGGGCAATTAGGGGTAATGGATTACTATCGAATGATGAACATTCAAGCCGATACCAATATGCGAAAAAGCATTGGAGGAGAGGCTCCTTCGAAATGAACGAGATTATTTCCAATCTCTTTGTTCTGATCCCTCTGGCCTTCTTGATCGCCATCCGAATCCTACAAGTCCGAGCTCAGCGAAAAGCAGGGTCACAGACCAAACCTTCCTCTTACCCAAGGAGGGTAGCGCAGGGGGAGCGAGCCATGCTGAACACAACGGTGGGGGTTCGGGAGAAGCGGACTATGTACCCCATGGCTCAAGAAGTGGCCACAGAGTTCAAAGAAGGTCAGTATGTCTCGGGAGAGGAAGAGCAACCTCCCTATGAATCTACTGGGATAGGTATCCCTAAAGAGTCTTCACCCTCATTAGAAAAGGGGAGATTGACGTTAGAGAGACCAATTTCATCAAAGGAAGAAAAGCATCTATCTCCACTTCCGGAGAAGGTTACGAAGCTTTCTCCCTGGAAGCAAGCGGTGGTCCTCCGGGAGATCCTCGGTCCTCCGAAGGGTTTTTAGAGGATAGGATGGGGGAAGAAGGGCAATTTCCTTTAATAAGGCAATCTCGTCCGGCCAGAGGGAAGGATTGGGGGTTTCCAGAATAAGGGGAACTCCCTCAAATCGTGGATCTCGGAGGATTCTGCCGAAGGTCTCCAACCCCAATTCTCCCTTGCCTAGGCTGGCATGTCGATCGATTCTGCTCCTCAAAGCGGAACGGGAATCGTTTAGGTGTACTCCTTTTAGTTTGTGGAATCCAATGATTCTGGAAAAGGCTTGGAAAGTGTCTTGATATCCGTCATCGGTGCGCAGTTCGTACCCGGCAGCGAAGATATGGCAGGTATCGATACAGATTCCAACCCGTTCCGGGTATCGGGAAAGATGGATCAATTCTGCTAAGTGTTCGAATCGATACCCGATACTGTTCCCCTGTCCAGCGGTAGTTTCCAGTACGAGGGTTATGTGGGGAACCGCTTCCAGGACCTCATTCATCCCAGATGCTACCAGTCGAAGGGATTCCTGTTCCGAAAGGAGGCCTAAATGGCTTCCCGGATGGAAATTCAAGGTTTCTAAACCTAAAAGGCGGGCTCTCTCTGCCTCCTCTTTGAGGGATTCGAGGGACTTCCTTCGCTTTTCTTCGTAGGGATTCCCGATATTGATCAAATAGCCGTTGTGAGGGAGAACGAACTTTGGTGAAATCCCTACCTCCTGTAGATTCCGCTGAAAGGCTTTGATATCTTCCTCGGTCAGGGGCTTTCCTTTCCATTGTTTTTGGTTCTTCGTAAAGAAAGCGAACGCTTCTGCACCAAGAGCCTGGGCTATGAGAGGAACATTCTTCACTCCCTCGATAACCGGTACATGGACCCCTATCTTGTATCCTGCCATATAGATCTAATGTAATGGTTTCAAAGATTTCCTTCTACTGTTGACGGAGGAATGGGATCTATGAAAGAATAAGTCATGCTGTACTATGCCAAAGGATCCAAAACAGAGCATATCACGAAAGAAGAGATGGAAGAGGCTCTGGAGCAGACCTTTCAGGCCTTAGGGCCTAAGAAAAAGGTCTTGGTTATTCCTCCGGATATCACCCGGTTGCATTCCAGAGCAGGGGAAATTACCCACTTTGCTTGGCGTTACTATGGGGAGCGGTTGACGGATATACTTCCTGCGTTAGGAACGCATGTACCTCTCACCGAGTCGGAAATCGAATTGATGTTTGGTACTACCCCTAAAAGTCTTTTTCGGGTCCATAACTGGAGGAAGGATCTCACTACCCTGGGGAGGGTACCGGCTGAGTATGTGGCTCAGGTTTCCGAAGGCCGGGTCGAGTACGATTGGCCTGCCCAAGTGAATACCCTTTTAGTGAAGGGCGGATTCGATCTGATCCTTTCGCCGGGGCAGGTGGTTCCCCATGAAGTAATTGGAATGGCCAATTTCAATAAAAACGTTTTTGTCGGAACGGGTGGTCAGGAAGGAATCAACAAGAGTCATTTCCTAGGAGCCGTGTATGGGATGGAACGGATCATGGGAAGGAAACGTACCCCCGTTCGGGATGTGTTGAATTATGCCTCGAAGAACTTTGCCAAGGATCTTCCCATCCTGTATGTGCTTACCGTGCTTGGCAGGGACGCCGATGGGAAACTAGCTCTTCGAGGACTATTCATTGGAGACGATGAGGAATGCTACGAACGGGCAGCGGATCTTTCTGCAGAGGTGAACATCACGATGTTGGAGGAACCTCTACAGAAAGTAATCGTGTATCTAGATCCAGGAGAGTATCGGAGTACCTGGTTGGGAAATAAGAGTATCTACCGAACCAGGATGGCGTTAGCCGACAATGGAGAACTCATTGTATTAGCGCCTGGCCTACGAGAGTTCGGAGAGGATAAAACTATCGACGGTTTAATTCGCAAGTACGGCTATAGAGGCACCCCGTATACCCTTACCCAGGTGGAGAAGAACAAAGATCTAAAGGAAAACCTCAGCGCGGCAGCGCATCTGATCCATGGTTCTTCGGAAGGGCGTTTTTCCATCACCTATTGTCCTGGTCGTCTTTCGAAGGAAGAGATCGAAGGGGTAGGGTTCCAGTATCGACCCCTGGAAGAAGTATTGAAAAAATACAATCCGAACCAACTGAAAGAAGGGTGGAATGAACTGCCTTCCGGAGAACGG
This sequence comes from uncultured Spirochaeta sp., assembly GCA_937140905.1. Taxonomy (GTDB): domain Bacteria; phylum Spirochaetota; class Spirochaetia; order DTKZ01; family DTKZ01; genus DTKZ01. Next base: position 7,530 of record CAKZQO010000310.1, on the reverse strand, counting down.
GTATACTTTGTGTCGAATCCTGCAGTGGGCCTTTGGGCCTACCGCAAAACATTTGAATCCGGTACACGTACCGGTGTATAATCGAATCAATTTCAATACGAATGGGAGGAGAAGGGATATGAGCGGAAAAGCGGACATCGGGTTGATCGGGTTAGCCGTCATGGGACAGAACCTTGTACTAAACATGAACGACAAAGGGTACAAGGTGGCAGTATTTAACCGGACTGTATCGAAAGTGGATGAGTTTTTGAACGATGCGGCCAAAGGTCGTTCCACCATCTACGGAGCAAAGAGCATAGAAGAGTTCGTTAGCCTTTTAACCAAACCTCGAAAGATCATGCTGATGGTGAAGGCGGGTGAAGCGGTGGATGAGTTCATCGAACTCCTTTTACCCCACCTGGAAAAGGGTGACCTTATCATCGATGGAGGCAACTCGCACTATCCGGATACCATTCGGCGGACCAAGTACTTGGAAGAAAAGGGACTTCTTTTCATCGGTACAGGCGTATCAGGAGGGGAAGAAGGGGCACGGCATGGACCATCCTTGATGCCCGGAGGAAATCCGAAAGCGTGGCCTTTGGTTAAAGAGATTTTCCAGGCGATAGCTGCCAAAACTCCCGAGGGGGAACCCTGCTGTGATTGGATTGGACAGGATGGAGCGGGGCACTACGTGAAAATGGTGCACAACGGGATCGAGTATGGGGATATGCAACTCATCTGCGAAGCCTACCATCTGATGGGTACCCTCTTGAAGTACAAGGCAATGGACATGCACAAAGTCTTTGCCGAATGGAACAAGGGAGAGCTGAATAGTTATCTCATTGAAATCACCCGGGATATCCTTGCTTTCAAGGACGAAGACAAGAAACCGCTGGTGGACAAGATCCTCGATACTGCGGGTCAAAAAGGTACGGGGAAATGGACGGTGATCAGTTCGGTGGAGTTGGGCATTCCCATCACTCTTATCGCAGAAGCGGTGTATGCCCGATGTCTATCCGCGTTAAAGGACGAGCGAGTGGAAGCATCCAAGGTGCTGAAAGGGCCCAAACCCAAGTTCGACGGAGATAAGGAAGAGTTCGTGGAAGACATCCGAAAAGCCCTTCTCGCTTCCAAGATCGTCAGTTACGCACAGGGGTACATGCTGATGAGAGAGGCGGCGAAAGAGTACAATTGGAACCTGAACTATGGAGGAATTGCCCTGGTCTGGAGAGGAGGTTGCATCATCCGAAGCGTGTTCCTTGGACGCATCAAGGAAGCCTTCGATCGAAATCCGAACTTGAACAACCTTTTGATGGATGAGTATTTCCGCAAGATCATCAAAAAGTGCGAACCCTCCTGGCGAAAGGTCGTGTCAGTTGCTGCTCTAAATGGGATCCCCGTTCCCGCTTTTTCTACCGCACTAGCCTTCTATGATGGATACCGCAGTGAACGCCTACCGGCAAACCTCTTGCAAGCCCAGCGGGATTACTTCGGCGCTCACACCTACGAAAGGATCGACAAACCCCGTGGCCAGTTCTTCCATACCAATTGGACGGGCACTGGAGGGAAGGTTTCGGCAGGCACCTACGTGGTTTGACAGCTTCGCTTTCAGCGTTCTTCCATTGGAGAGGTCTTCCATTCTTACAGAATATGCTAGGGGGCTTCAAGAGCCCCCTACCTGTTTCATTTAACGGGCCTGCTGCAAAGCTCTTCCAGTGAAATAGCGAAGGGGATCTTCGACCAGATCCCAGAACTTCATCCTATACTCCTCCTCTGGATACTTTTCCATCCTCTGTATTCCGAAGTAAAAAGCGTCTGCCTGGGTTCGATGAAAGGAAAGAGCGGTCCGTTGCAGGTCCTTTGCTTGGGAGCGGGAAAAGGATATGTTCCCTTTCCGATCGGTAGGATACCGAGGATCTAAACTCTGGAGGTATCCTTTCGGAAAAGAATTGCCCAATCGTTTTACCTCTTCGATGGCTTTCCGCACGATCAAAGCTGTCGCTTCATGCTCGAAATGTTTTCGAACCTTGGAAGGCTCCTCTGGAGATACAACGATATCTGGTTTAAGGGCCAGAAGTATTTCCACCATTCGATCTACTGGTTTTGATGAGCTCCATCGCTGGATTACATCCATCGGTTTCTGTTCGTCCCGAACTCCATTGTAGGGCAGATTGGACAATCCCAGCCGAATATAGAGGGAACTCCCCAACGTGTTGAGGGCCCAGGCAGCTTCTCGGATGCGGATTTCCCGTAAAGAGGTACGGGGACCAGAATATTCTTTGGAAAAGATTCCTCCTTCCCCATCGGTGAACAGAACGGTAGCAGTAGGAATGCTTTGTTTCTTACAAAGAGCCATGAGAGTTCCAAACTCGATGGACTCATCATCGGGATGGGCATGTACAAAGAGCACTTTGATCGGAATCTCGGGTACTTTTGCCCCAGGTGTCACGATGAGCAGAGATTCTGGAAAATCGGGAAGGGGCTCTTTCTGGGGTTCAGACCGCTTGGGAGGAAGTTGAACAGAGGAAGCTGTTTCTACATATCCTTTGGATGTTGATTGCCCGTCAATACCAGTGCCCGAAGGTAGAGTACTCGGGCCAGGAGTCGAGGCAGGAGAAACGGGGCCTGAAACGACGGGGGCAGGTTGAAAAGAGTTTCTCCCTCTGGTAGCAGAACCAAAGGAGTACAGACCCATAGCGATGAAAAGAAGTGCGAGCGACGCACTCGCTGCTCCTGGTCCGTAGTAGGTCGCCCAAACTTTGAACGAAGGCTTAACGGGCACCCGTTCTTTTACTGCCAGGGGCCCCTTGAACACCATTTTCACGGGACCAAACCGAAGAATGCCATTTACCCTGAGCCATCCAGAAGATTTTTCTACCCCCTGGATCAACAGGGGACGATCGGCGGTTACCCGCAGATACTCCTCAGTAGGGGAAAAAACAATTTGTGTGGGAAGCTCCTGAATAGAAGTTCCCTTCAGTTCCTCTAAGTCCGAAAAAGAAAAGTCTGAAGAAGGATCCATGCCTATGCGAACTTCTTTCCAGGGCAGAAAGATTTCCCGATTCCATTTTCCGTGGGTATAGAGGAAGAAGTGCATCCGTTTCTCGATGACGGATCGAAACCGTGAGGGAACCCTTCGTCTGGGAAGGAAAAACACTAGGTATAAAATCGTAAAACCTACACAACCGAGGCCTGCAAAGAGGTAGAACATATAGGTTCCTTCATAACATAGAGTACACTCGTTCCGGCTCTACGATAATCGGTCGAGGGAATCCCATGGTTTCCAGATAGGAGGCGAGGTGATCCAGAGCGCTTGGTTCTCCGTGCACTAGGTAGATAGACTTTAAGCGTGTTGTATCTAGAGCCTGTAGGTATTCCCCGATTTCCCGGTAATCCGCATGGGCACTCATGGCGGAAAGTTCCTCTACCTTAGCTCGAACCGTATAGAGTTCTCCAAAGATTTTCACTTCTTTTTGTCCCGAAAGGATTCTTCGCCCCAGAGTGTTCTCTGCCGTATATCCTACGAAGAGCACAGTCGTTCTTGGGTCCTGGATGTTGTTGGCTAAATGATGAAGAATCCTACCTGCTTCACACATTCCGTCTGCGGAAATGATGATGGCAGGTATTTTCAGCTTGTTCAGTTCTTTGGATTCTGCCACGCTGGTGATGAAATGAAGATTGTTGAACCCAAAGGGATTCTTGTGGTGTTTAAGGAAGGCTTCGTGGATTTCCTGGTCGTAACATTCCGGATGGACCTGGAATATGGTGGTGGCGTTAGTAGCCATAGGAGAGTCCACGTAGATGGGAATATCAGGAATCCGTTTTCCATCCGCCAGTAGGTGGAGCAGGTACACCAATTCCTGAGTCCGTTCCACGGCAAAGGCAGGAATAAGGAGTTTCCCTCCTCTATTCACTGTTTCGTTCACGATCCTGGATAGCTTCGAAAGCACCTCTTCCTGAGTATCGTGGAGCCTGTCTCCGTAGGTCCCCTCCAGAACGATAATGTCCGGGGCAGGGACCGGTTCGGGATCTCGGATGATGGGCTTCCCCTTTCTCCCTAGATCTCCTGTGAATAGGATCCGTAAGTCCTCCTTCAAACCAGCCCCTTTCTGAAGGGTGAGTAGCACTAGGGCAGACCCCAAGATATGTCCCGCATCATAGAACTCTGCCATAATTCGGGGGAGGACGTGAAAGGGTCGATGGTAGGAAAACCCCACGAACAATTCCGTGGCTTGAACCACATCTTGTTCTGTGTACAAAGGGTCCCAAGAGAAAGTTTCTCCTTTCTTTCGGGCTTGCTTTTCCAGGTATTCCTTATCCCGAGCCTGTATGTGAGCAGAATCCATCATGATGAGGGAGGCTATATCCCGAGATGCTGGAGTGGTGTAGATATTCCCCCTGTATCCTCTTTTTACCATATAGGGGATCAATCCACAGTGATCGTAATGTCCATGGGTTAGAATCAGAGCAGAAATCTGCTCTGCATGATCGAAACCGCTTCTGTTCTTTTCCTCTGTTTCTTTTCGTTTCCCCTGAAAAGCCCCACAGTCGATCTGGATTTTTTGCCCATCGATGGAAAGAATATGTCGGGATCCCGTAACCTCCAACGCTGCACCGTTGGAAAAGAAGGTAAGTTCCATGGCCTAAATGTAGTGAAACCCTAAGGCCGAAGCAAGCCTTTTGTCTATTGAATACTCCATGAATAATCCATCCTCCCCTTGCTAGGCAGGATGGATGGAATTATAGTATAACTGAATGGCAAACATCATATTGCTCCTTTTCACTTTCTTCCTAATAGATCCTTTACCCCTCTTAAGTGTTGAAGAGGATCGGGTGGTGATTTATTCCGATGCCTCCCCAAAGGACTTTGGAAAATCGTGGAAACGCCATGGGGTACGGACCGTTTCTTTCCATGAGTTTGCTTCCACCCGGACCCTCTCGGTAGCGGATCCCGATGGGGTCCTTACCGCGGTTCTGGTAGATGCTAGGGTAGAACAAGCGTTACGAAAATTCTTGGAAGGATTCCAGGAACGCTGGATGGATCCTAGCTGGATTTGGAGTGAACGGAGGGGGAATCGAACAGTCTATACGTACTTCAATCCTACTCTTCGGTTGCAGTTTTCTTTTTCCCTAGAAAAACCGAATGAAAAGATCCTTGCGTTGATAGAACGTACCTATACAAAGGACCCTCTTAACCGAAAAGACGTACGGGAGATGTACCAAAAGAACTATGTGGTACGCATCCATGCTGCAGAAAATATCTTCGAACCTTGGCTTGATACCATCACCTTCGACGAGGTCCTTTTGGCTGCTACGTTAGTGGGGAATACATTTCAGCCTTTGTGGGGAATTCACGATGGTTGTGGTCTCCTGCAGAACCTTCCTGACCGGGTAGAAGCAGAAAGTTCCCTTCCGCTAGTAACCTATAGACCCCTCCAAGTTAACAAATCGGAGTATCACTCCTTCATTCTCCGGGTACGTCGCCTATCGGGTAGTTTTCCCAAAAACCTGTGGAATGAGGTGAATCGGATTTTAGAAACAGGCGATATGGGAAGCCTACAAGTTCCCGAGGAACTCATCGCTCGTAAGAAAGGCAGAGACGAAGAAAAAGTACTCCTGTTCTACGACGTATTGACCAGAATGGGATACGAAACTAGGCTGGTTGGGGTTCGTCGCTCTATCGGGGAAGACCCTTTTCTCATGGTGCTTTACCGTGAGGGAGGTCGAGGGAACTGGGGGGCTATTTGGGTCGATCGACACGAGGCGGGAGTCTCGGCTGATTGGAAACTTGTTCCTTCTATTTTATTGGGAGGGGAGCCTCTATTTGTACCCATGGATCCATTAAAAATTTTCCAACAGAAACGTGTCGATTGGCCAGAAACTGCCCAATGGATCGGATCCTAAGGTATATAGTCTCCCCTGTCGATAACGGTTTGCCGTTGGAATTATAGGCTGTCTTTCGGGTTTAATGATTGTGCGATTTCCTCAACCTTTCGGGCAGAACTCTTCCGAGAAAATTCACATAGATCTTCCAGGACTCTTTCCCATACCCTCCGGCCATGACCCATGCGGAAGGAATGTTTCGTTCCATAAGGAACTGGTAAATAAGCAAGTCCCGTTCCAATAGAGCTTCTTCGGAAAGGGCAAGAGGACGGGTGGATGCTAGTTCATCCTTTTCGTACGGATCCGAACCATCCACCACGAGGGCAAGGTCTGGTAGACCGAATCGTTCCATTTGCTGCAACCCCTCTTTCAGTTTGGGTATGTATAGGGGCTCCTCCCCAGAATCGATCCCAATGTCGATATCGCTAGGGGTGTGGGAGGGATTGTATCTTCCTTGCACATCATACTCGGGAGCATCCAACGGCCATCCATGGGCCATATGAATACTCAAGGTACGGATCGTGGGATCCTTATAGGTGATCACAGCAGTTCCATCCCCTTTATGGGCATCCACATCGATGATCCATGCTCGCTGGATCTTCCCCTGCGCTTGGATTTTACGAAGAGCTATCACCAGATCGTTCACCAGGCAAAAACCAGAGCCATAGTCAGGGACCGCGTGATGCATCCCCCCTCCTAAGAAATAGGCGAATCCTTCCTCAAGGGCGATAAGACAGGTTTCATAGGTGCCCTCAACGATAGCGAGGGCACGGGTGAGCAAATCGGATAAAGGTCGTTTCGCTTGGGAAGGGTCGTACCGATGATAGGCACCACTGGAATCTACTAGTTCGAAAGTGCGGAGAGCTTCTTTTTCGATGGAAGGTGAGAACAACCTATCCACGTAGGAGGGAGTATGTGCTCGGAGGAGATCTTCCCGGCCGATCCCCGTACAGGAAGGAACTCGATGCCATTTGGATTCTGGCCACATAGCTAGCGGACCTTCTTTTAAGGCTTGGTACACTCGTTCCTGCTTATCGTACTGGATAGGAATGAGAATTCCGAAATCTATCAAAGGTATGGTGCACTGGGGGTTGTACAGAATCATACCCGAAAAATATACTAGGAGTAGGATCTAAAGGGCAAGGAATGATCGACAACAAGTTCTACGACCGAGAAGCAGAACACTAGTGGTCTTTAGTTGTGCGGATTTTTCAAGTGTCATACCACGATGTACACTGGTTTATGCTACATTGGTTGCGCGTGGAAACCCCACTAGAAGCTCTTATCACTTGCGAGAATGGAGATTTTCCGGTATATAGAGCGTATGAAACCTACATTAGTCGTAATGGCTGCAGGAATGGGTTCCCGGTATGGGGGAATCAAACAGATCGACCCGGTAGGTCCTAATGGCGAAGCGTTGCTGGACTATTCGGTCTATGATGCCCTTCGAGCAGGGTTCGAGGATGTGGTGTTTATCATTCGGAAGTCCATCGAGGCAGATTTCCGCGCTTTCTGCAAGGGACGTTTCTATAATGTTCCCTACCGAATTGTATACCAGGAACTGGAAGATATCCCTAAAGGGTTCTCGGTACCCGAAGGACGCACGAAACCCTGGGGTACTACCCACGCGATCCTCCGGGTTCGGGAGGTGGTTAGTAAGCCCTTTGC
>CAKZQO010000309.1 GCA_937140905.1 uncultured Spirochaeta sp. | reverse complement strand
CTTTCCGACCGCTCCTTAGGAACAGAAAAGATCGCGTCCGAGGTTGGGTTATCGTCTGGATATTTGCGAGAGCTTTTTAGGAACATGGAAGGTATCTCCCTAATGGAATACATGGGGAGGAAAAGGCTGGAAGTGGCAAAGAACCTACTACAAACCTCTGAACTATCGGTTCGGGAGGTGTGCGATCGAGCTGGGTTCTTGAACTACTCTTACTTCATTACCTACTTCAAAAAGAATACGGGGTATACACCCAAAGAGTACCGGGATCACCACCGGAGGGGAAGCGTCTGAAATTGGGGAAGCCGATATAAAGAATGTACAGGTAGTGACTCTCGTAAGTGAATAATCGTCTAGTCCGTTCCATCCAAAGAAGTCCACATTTTACAATCAAAGAATCCTACGAATTCAAAACTTCCTTGCATTTTCGAGATACCCCTTATGAAGGGAAAGGGTTTTCAATAAAGGGGATGGCACAGAGGTGCCGGAACTTTATTCAATGCAGGAGGTTTTTATGAAACGTTCCGTATGGATCCTGTTCATATGCGTGGTTCTTGTTGCGGGGCTATGGGCAGGAGGCAAATCAGAAGGGGTAACAACGCAAAAGGGTGGGCCTGTAACGATCATCTATTACCTGTGGGACGATCCTTCGTTGAAGCCGATCGTGGAAGCCTTCAATGCCGCTCAGAAAGAAATAGTAGTGGATGCTCGTTATATTCCCTCTCCCGATTACGAGACAAAGATTACTACCTTACTTACGGCTCATGCGGAAATGGATGCCTACATGCAGAAGAGGCAATCCGATATGTTCGCTCACTTTGGGAACGGGTTCATCGAACCCCTAGATGCCTATCTGGCAAAACCGGGAGTGAATCGGGAAGCGGTGGATTCCTACAAGGATGCGGTGACGATCGATGGGAAAGTAGTCGCCTTCCCCTGGAGAGGGGCGGCATACTACACCTACTATAATAAAAAGATCTTTGAGAAGGCAGGGATCCCTACTCCCGATGTGTACGTGAAGGAAGGCACCTGGACGTGGGAAAAGTATGCGGAGGTGGCGAAGAAACTTTCTTCGGGAGACGGGACCATATATGGAACAACCGTATACTTCTGGGGTAGTAACCAGCTCTTCATGGAATCCCAGAGGTTGAAGCCCATCATCGATTCGAAGGGCAAGATCGATTACGATGATCAGATCCACCGGTGGTTCAAGCTCCGCAAATCTCTGGAAGAGGCGAAGGCCATGTGGCCTCTGATTGATATGAAGGTAACTAAAACTCATTACTCCAAGCAGTTCTATGATGGGAAAGTAGGGATGCTCCTCATTGGAGAATGGTTCCCCGGTTTCATGATCTCCGGTAGAGATCAAAATCTTCTAAAAGGATTCACTTGGAATGACTGGGGGGTAACCCGTCTGCCCTGCGATTCGAAAACTTACATTACTCAGGGGAATCCAACGTTCAATCACGTAACCTCCTATGCTCAAAAAAAGGATCCCGCCTTCAGGTTCATTGCCTGGATGGGTGGTCCGGAAGGAGCTCAGATTGCGGCGAAAGCGGGGGTATTACCTGCGACCATCACTCCAGAGGTGAAACAGATTCTTTCCAAGGCAATCCCCGATCCCCAGTCCCTGGAGTTCTTCACAGAACCTAAACGGTCCTTCCCCATGCTAATGACCCGATATGGGTCGAGACTGGAGGCCTTCTTGAACGATCTGATGGACGCGTACCTATTGGGCAAGGTTACCGATGGGGAGTTCGACGCCAAGCTGCGATCGGGACTGGAAGAGATCGTAAAAACCACCAATTGAAAGTGGATGGAAGTATGGGTGCCCTTCCCTAAGGGAAGGGCACCCCTCATTCTCAGCTGGAAATAGCATAGTAACGAGTAGGGGGGGCTTAGCATGGATTCACACCGCCATACATCCCATTGGGTTGTCCTTTCGTTTCTGTTGCCGAGCCTGATTGGATTCATCATCTTCATCCTTGCTCCCATCGGGATGGCTTTTGGAATATCGTTGACCAACTTTGCCGGCGGGCCTAGGTTCCGTTTCGTGGGACTGGGGAACTTCATCCAGGCCTTTGGATCGGATGCCTTTCGGAATAGCTTCCGGATCACGGTAGTGTTCACCCTCTGGACAGTCCTATTCCAAATTATCCTTGGAATGGCGTTTGCCCTCATCTTGAACCGAAAGGTGATGCTTCGCACTTTCTTTCGCGGTACCCTGTTCCTACCCAACGTGCTCTCCTCGATTGCGGTAGGCCTGGCGTTCATGCTGATATTCGATCCACGGCGAGGCCCCCTGAATCAACTTTTACGGCATTGGGGGGTGCAACCTCCCCTCTGGCTGAGTGGAGAACAGACAGCTTTGCTTACCATCATCATCGTAACGGTATGGCAGAGTTTTGGATACTATATGGTACTGTTTCTAGGGGGACTGCAGACAATCAACCGTTCCCTCTATGAGGCAGCTGAAATCGATGGAGCGGGAGCCATCCGACGATTCTTCTCGGTCACCTTGCCCGGCCTCTCTCCGATCTTGTTCTACTCCATCACCATCGCGGTGATTCGAGCCTTCCAGGTGTTTGATCAGGTGTATATCATGACAGGGGGGCAGTTGGGAGGAGGGCCAGCGGGTGCTACCTCTGTGCTGGTATTCGACATCTATCGGAATGGGTTCGCCCAGTTCCGATTCGGGTACGCAGCGGCAGAATCAGTCGTGCTTCTGGGAGTAGTGTTCGTCATAACCTTCATTCAATACAGGGGACAAACGAGGTGGGTAACCTATGACGTCGTATAGAACACGGATCCTTCGCTGGGCAGGGAGACTATCCCTCTATGGTATTCTACTGTTTACCGCATTTCTCATCCTCATGCCCCTCGTGGTAGTGGTCTCCACCGCCTTCAAACCGGACGATCAGATCTACGATTTTCCCATGCGGATCATTCCCCGCACTCCCACACTGGACAATTTCGTTAAATTGGCCCAGAACTTTCCCAGATACATCTGGAACTCCTGCAAGTTAACCTTATGGATCGTGGTAGTGCAGTTTGTCACTGCCAGCACAGGAGCCTATGCGTTTTCTAAACTGAGATGGAAGGGTAGAGACTTCCTCTTCCTCCTCTACATTCTTTCGATGATGGTACCCGTCCAGGCCATTATCATTCCTCAGTTTCTCATAGTGCGTAACCTAGGCCTGTACGACAGCCACTGGGCCTTAGTGCTCACGGGTTCCTTTACCGCCTTTGGCACATTCCTCATCAAACAATACTTCATGACCATCCCGGATAGTTACATAGAGGCGGCCCGGATCGATGGAGCTAGCGAGTATACCATTTTTTTGCGGATCATGCTTCCCCTAGCAAAACCCGTTCTCGCCACACAGGTGATCTTCAGTTTCCGGTACTTTTGGAATGACTTTTTCGCTCCCCTCATCTACCTCACTAGTCAGCATCTGAAAACTTTACCCTTAGGAATGGCTGACTTTGCTACAGAGACGTACACGTACGTGGGTCCCCAGATGGCGGCTTCCTTCATTTCCATCCTACCCGTGATGCTGATCTTCCTCTTTGCCCAGCGGTACTTCGTGGAAGGAGTAGCGGCGGTGGGGGTAAAAGGATAGGAGATCAGACGGGAGGATCGCTAACACCCTTTAAAAGAAGGACCTATGACAGATAAAATCATGATAGAGAAAACAGAGAATTTTTTAGAAGATATCCACCGGAGGAACTACGAAGATCCTTTCCTTCAACGGAAATGCGAATGGAGTTCCTGGATAGATCCTACAAGTAGAGCTACTGAATCCCTGAATGGGAAGTGGAACTTTGCTCCGGACTGGTACGATACCTGTAGACGGGCTGCCTGGTACAAGGAACGCACCAAAGATCCGGAAGGACGGCCTCTTCCGTTGGATTTCGATTGGGAGAACTGGGAAGGGATTCCGGTTCCTTCCTGCTGGAACCTGTGGAAACCGGAACTACTCTACTTCGAAGGGGCTGGGGTGTATACCCGAACTTTCCGGTATAGACCTTTGCTCGAAAAAAGGACACAAGAGGCTGGAACCCTAGAATTGGAACGGGTGTTCCTCTATTTCGAAGGGGCCAACTATCGCACCTCGGTCTTCCTTAACGGGACCCATGTGGGAACTCATGACGGCGGATCTACACCCTTTTCTATGGAAATCACCGACACCCTCCGGGAAGAAAACCGCGTCATCGTTTCCGTTGAAGCGTATAGACGGCCCGAACGGGTTCCCATGGATAACACCGATTGGTTTAACTATGGGGGCATCTACCGGGATGTGTACTTGCTGAGGCTACCTTCCCGTTTCATCCAGCGTTGGTTCTTGCGATTGAAAGGGGATGGTTCCTTTTCCACCCTTCTTTTTGATGTGGAGGTAGATAAAGGAAAAGAACCTATCCCTTTATTCGTTCGGTTGAGGATCCCCCTGCTAGGGATCGATATTCCGGTGGAAGTGCAGGGCGGGAAGGGGAGTGCTTCTATTCCCCTTCGGAAGGAACCGGAACTCTGGGCACCCGAACACCCCTTTCTCTATCCGATAGAGATCCTGCTGGAAGAGAAGGGGATAGGCAGGGAGCAGACCCGTGTATGGGATCGGGTGGAAGATCGGATCGGGTTACGGGAAATACGGGTGGAAGGACGAGAGATCCTATTGAACGGGAACCCTGTGTTTCTCAAGGGAGTGAGCCTCCACGAGGATCATATCAAGCTCGGGAAAACCACTAATCCGGAGATCCTTCGCTCTACCATCCGACATCTGAAGGAACTCCATGGAAACTACCTGCGGCTAGCCCACTATCCCCACGATTCCCGGTTTGCTCGTACCGCTGATGAAGAAGGGGTACTGTTATGGGAGGAGATCCCCGTATACTGGGCTATCGATTTCGCTAATCCCGTCACGTATCGGGACGCAGAGAATCAATTGTCCGAATTGATCCTACGCGATAGGAACCGAGCCAGCGTAATCATCTGGTCGGTGGGAAACGAGAATGCCGATACGGATGCCCGCCTCTCCTTCATGGGTAGACTATCCAAGAAAGCTCGAGAACTGGATGGAAGTCGTCCGGTTTCCGCTGCATGCCTGGTGAACCATGTAAAGCTATCCATCGAGGATCGACTGGCAGAGGAGCTAGACATCATTGGTCTGAATGAATACTATGGCTGGTATGACCCAGATCTAACCAAGCTTAGACAATTACTCGATAATTCAAACCCTTCGAAACCTGTGGTGATCTGTGAGTTCGGAGGAGATGCTCGCGCAGGACAGGGGGGAACAGTGGAAGACCTTTTCTCCGAGGAACGGCAGGCGTGGATATACAGGGAACAGCTTAGTATCCTGAAATCCTTTCCCTACATAAAAGGGTTAAGCCCCTGGATCCTGTACGATTTTCGGTGCCCCCGCAGGCTCAACCGGTACCAGGAACACTTCAACCGAAAAGGGTTGATCGACTCGGATCGCAGCACCAAGAAGCAAGCGTTCGCGGTGTTGGCGGAGTTCTATCGATCTATTTCCTGAAATCGAACCTTCCCAAATCCATCGAACGCCTTACGCGTTTGCGGTGGAGTATTCTTGCCAGGGAGGTAGATTTTACGTATTGTACCCCACATGGAGTACACGCTCACCGTGCGTCGAAAGGGAGAGATCCTGTTCCAGAATGGGGGAAAGTGGCTGCATCCCCTATTAGATCTGGAAGAGGCGATCCATAGGAATGGATGGAATCCGGAGGATCTCGATCTGGAAGACAAGATCGTGGGTAGGGCTGCGGCCTTTCTCATCGTTCGGATGGGGATTCCCAGGGTGTATGCCCACCTATTGAGTGAACTGGCAGTGGAGGTGTTTCAACGGTATGGGGTGAGCGTTCAATGGGGTGAACGGATCCCTCGAATCGCCTGTCAAACTGAACAGATCCTTGCCAATATCGATGATCCTGAGGAAGCGAATCTGGTGATCCTTCGCAGGGCTAGTCGGGATCGAGAAATCCCCCTCATTGTGGAATCTCTCTACGTATACCGGGAGAATCGGCCGGTGTTGCAAAATCTCACCTTTGCGGCTTCCCGCGGGGACCGAGTGGTGATCCGGGGTCCGAATGGTGCGGGAAAGAGCACTCTTCTACGGGCGATTCTGGGGCTCCTTCCCATACAGAGGGGAACCATCCTGATAAAGGGAAAAGAAACGAGGGATCCAGCGGATATCGGGTACCTGGCGCAGGGAACTACGGGAGTGGACCTAAACATATCGGTGGAAGAAGCGGTCGAGGTGGGAACCATCCGATATCTGTGTTCCCCCAAAGAGAGGAGGGAACGGATCCGGAAGGCTCTTGCCCTAACCGGAATGGAGGCTTTACGAAAACGAACCCTTCGTAGCCTGTCTGGAGGAGAACGTCGAA
>CAKZQO010000308.1 GCA_937140905.1 uncultured Spirochaeta sp. | reverse complement strand
TGGGAAAACCCCTGAAGGTATATCGAAGTATCCGGAGATAGGCCCCTTCGAGTTCTATCGATTGGATTGAAGGGTCTTCTCCATTTCTTTCTTTCCCTCCGCGATGATAGAGAGGATCTCTTGATCCTGGTTAGTTAATTTCTTATAGAAGGCTTCTGCCTTGTTTAGATCCGAAAGGGATTCTCGGATTACCTGTATTGCCCTTTCCCTTTCTATACCTGTCATTCCCCCTAGTTCAATGGTGGTTCGGAACTGGTACATGGAACGGTACATGTAGAGCTCGAACAATTTTTGGGAATCTTTCGGGTTTGCTTTGATTTGACTATCCAGGAATACGATTCCTTCCTTATGAGACTCCGGATAGAGTAAGTAATTGTTCAGAATATATTCCAGGATGTTTTCCTTTAAAATCGAAGGAATGGGATACCGTTGGTATAATCTCTCGGCAAGGGCCTGCGCGCCCTTCGTGTCCCCGGATCGGAGGGCGTACCGATGCCGGAGAGCTTCCCACTTCATCTTTTGATCCGGATACTTTGTTTCCAGATTACTTACATACCGTTCGAAATTGTCCTTCTTGCCATGAGCGATAGCGATTTCCGCTCCTTTTTCATACAGGGAAGGTAGATTATAGGAGCTTTTCCCAGCGGAAACCAGGCGGATCTGTTCGTCGAGTTCCCGGAAGGCTTCCGCTGGTCTACCCCCTATCGAGTAGGTGTCTACCAGGTACCACCAAAGGTTTTCGCTTGTCCCTTCGTCGTGATCAGCAAAAAACTGTATTTTTTTCCGAAGGAATGAAACTGCTTCCTCGAGTTTACCTTGATCCGCCAATAGGGTGGCATACCCTCGAATTTCGAGTTCTCCCACTAGAATCGAACTTCTCTCCGCTACCTCATACCAGCGGGTTGCTTGGGCCCGCACTTCTTCCTTTTTCAGGGGCCATGTTTTTGGATAGTTCTGATAGACCCGGTAGTAGAAGTTTCCTAACTCCAATGCCAACACGGGGGGTAAGCCTTCCGGTTTCGCGCTGAAACGTTGGATCACCGCATAGAGGTCAAACTCCATCGTTTTCTGCTCCAGAGTCCCGGAACTAGAGGCCGTTTCGTAATCTTTATCCCCTGTGTTATAGAAAGAGAACTTAAGGTAATCGTCTTGGGGCTCCCCATACTCGAGAAGGAATCGTAGTTTAGCAGCTACCAAGTACGGATCACTGTGGGAGGGATCCGCTTCCATCAACGTGTTCCAACCCTCCAACCGTTGGCCCGATTGAGCGGATTGTTCCGCTGAGGCGATGGCAAGTTGCACGTCCCGGGGAGCTTCATCGAAGAAAGAGGGTAGGTAGTTGGAAAGGAGGGTGTCTTCTTCATTGGGTCCCTCCTCAGCGAGGGTGAGAAACCCGAAGAACTGGCTGTAGACTGCGGGAATCTGGGCACCCCCCGTCTTGCTTTGTACCGCTTCACCGGTGCGACGAAGAACTTCACTGATATCGATCCCTGGGGTACTAAGATGCTTGATTAGTTCTTCGGTAAACACACTGTTCCGACCTGTTCCATCCTGGGCCACTCGCCCCGCGCTGGTGGAATAGACCACGATGCTACCGGGTGGTTGTTGACCTACCACCGCAAGCCCCCGGGAACTGGACCGGGCCCAGGAAAAGGGATTGTCCCGACAAGCGTCTAGGATAACAATATTGATCTTGTTGTTTGCTTCTTTTAGGCTGTCCAACACGAACTGGAGGGGAACCGCCCTGGTTCGAAGGAGGGATTCGGAGTTGATCCGGGCATCCACGGGCAAGAGGTAGTTCTCTCCCCCCGACTGTACCCCATGACCTGCGTAGAAGAATACTCCTACCGAACCGGGTGAAGTAGCCAGCTTGTCCCGAAACCGTAACACCCGTTGTTCCATCTCTTCCAGGCCTGCGTCCGTCACTACTTCCACATCAAAGCCAAGGGAAGAGAGAGTATCTCCCATGTCTTCCGCGTCGTTCACGGGATTGGCCAATTTCCCCATTCCCTCATAGTTTCCGTTCCCGATCACTAGTGCGAATCGCCCTGTATCCTGACAGTAGACGGGCGCGATGCTCGAGCTGATACCGAAGAGTAGAAGATAGAAAACCAGGGGAAGGAGATATGGGATACGCGGTGTACTATACGCCATGGATGCTTCGATCCTCCTATATGGATTGTATCCCAAAGAGGGAGATTCCGACAATGTGGGGGCCCTATTAAATGCTAGAAAAGGGTGTATACTGGAGGGTAAAGGAGATTCATCCATGAACCATTCAAAGGGCAAAAAGTTCCTTCGCGCGGTTCTTTTCATTCCTATTCCCATGGCGCTCCTCCTCTCTGTCCTGGCCTGCGGTTGGCTAGAGCTTTGGTCTACTGATTCAACGGCCAACGCGACCTACGTGTTCCTTCCCCAGGGGGATCGAATCACCGTGGGGAAGGATGCTTTTATCGTGAAAGACAGTGGGGGATCCTTCCAGTACGAAGGCTCGGTTGCCTCCCTGGATAACCGCTTTTATAAACTCACGGTGGAGCGAACGAACCTTCCCCAAACTATTCCGGTAAACACGATCTTTTTCGTCCTTCCCATCGAAGGCACCCTGCTAGCGATGTTTTCGGGATACTCCGCTGTTTCCGGCGCGACCTACGCGACATTCATGGAAATCAGAAAACCTCTCTCTGTTGATGGCGCGTGTCCTACTTCCCCTATGACCTACGTGGGGCGGATGAGACCCAATACCAACCTAAGCCGGACAACCCTCCTGTATGGGCAGGGGAGGATTTCACCGGGAAGTGGTACTCTGCTGCAGTTTGAAAGAAAGATGGTCCCTCTGACGGAAGATTTTTCGGCTCCACCCGAGTACTCGATACTCCTATCCGGATTCCAGCCATCGGGGAGTTCCGCGGCCAACCCCTCGGGGGCCACGATGTACTTCAGTCCTTCGGGAACCGCTCTAGTGAAAACAGGGGATACTTCCACTGATACCGCCTACTACCTGCTACCAGTCAGCGGGACAGGGGGGACACCGCCCACGGCTACCGAAATCACGGCGAACGGGATCGAGTACCGGGGATGGGTCGAGTTCCCCTCAGCGGACAGCGCGTCGAAGCTTGCCCAACCCATTGCGTTTCGCGGGAACGGATCGAACTTGATCGGCGGCCCCTATACGAAGTTCGGATTGAACGAGGTTGATGCCACTCGAAGGATCATCATCTCGAAAAGTGAAAACGCTCCCGCGGGAGTCTTCGACCTTTCCTTGAACAGCCGGGATGGGTACCCTACGCAAACCCGGAAAATAGTGGCCGCGAAGGTTAGCGGCCGGATCATCCTCCTCGGGGCAGGAGACCGGGACGGGAACAATGATGGGGATTTCGACGATCCTGGTGATTGGATCTCCTCGTTCCTGGTGCAGATGAAGCCCTAAGGATCATGTTCCCGTCGAAGAAAATAACTACTCGAGATTCCTTGTATTCTGGCACAGCCAAACCCAATTAGAATCCCTATGAAGTAGCCCGCGATTACATCCGATGGATAATGAACCTTCAGAAAAATTCGGGA
>CAKZQO010000307.1 GCA_937140905.1 uncultured Spirochaeta sp. | reverse complement strand
AGTACCCTGGATCTTGATCGGTGGCAACCGTGGCCCCAATTTGGAGGTCTTTTAGAAGGGGTAGAGCAGACCCTGCCCAGGGCCGGGTATAGAGTCGAGCGGCCACAAGATCGAAAGCGGCGAGATTGGACACAAAGGTTTCTATCCCGATGTAGGGAACCGAAAGGATACTGCCATCTAGATCGAAACTTAGACCAAAGATCCGGGTTTCGGGAAGGTAGAGAGCATTGGAGTAGTTCCCTAGAATGAACCCATTCCCCAGGGTAGCATCTTCGATGGTTCCCATCTTTATGTAGAGGGGATCTCCTTTTAAGCCATATCGAATGTAACTGATCTTCGGTAGGTAGGTTTCCAGGAACTCCTTGAAGGTTCCCACTTCCCAATCTTCTCGCCTAACCTCGAACTCATTCCCCGAGCTGCCGCCAGTAAACCGGTAGTTCAGGACAAAGGAAAAACCAATGGCGAACTTTCCCCATCCGAACTCTGGGCTCAAGGCCAAGCTCTGATAGGTAATGAACTCTGGTTCGGTGCCTATCCCTGTATACTTTGGATTAGGGAAGTTCTGAACTCCCACCCCTAATCCCAAGCCAAATGAAAAAGAAGCCTCCGATCCTTCTTTGGGTTCTGCGTATATCCAGAAGGAACAGAGGAGAAGAACGATAACCCATAGGATGCGACGGCTTTTCATCGAGTCCTCCTTCCATTCATATATGAACAGTATACCGCATTCTCATGGAAATGTAATGAAGGTTACCAAGAGGTAGTCTTCGTCAGAAGGTAAAATGAGCAGAGATGCCGCCCGAAAGACCCAAGAGGATTCTATATCCTGGAGGTAGACCTGAGTAATCTTCCTCGAATCCTAGCCCAAGACGTATCTCTGCTTTTATGTAGCCGTACTTCGGAAAGGTTAGCGCAGTTTCGTGCCCGAGCACCAAGTACTGTTTCCAGCCTTCCTTGTCTTCGTACCGATACTCTATCTTTTCCGTATGCAGGTAGAAGGCTCCCAGGTCTCGGGCTCTACGAAGGTAAGAGGTGTCAAAATCCCTCAGGATGATACCCTTCCAGGTGTAACTTATCCCAAGAGAGCCCCAATAGGAGAACCGATCGGTGCGCTCGATGTAGATCATGTGTTCCAATGTAGCCTTCTGTTCTTTTTCTCCGAATAGAAAGACCTTCTGTTGGGAAGAAACCTTCCACTCCCAGGTGGATTCCTCTTCTTTCTGTAAAATGGATAGAGTATGCTTGTGCTGGTACTCATCCGTGTACCATAAGGGAGTAGATGGATACGATCCTGCCTGTCCAAAGAGGTTTAAAGCGGAGGCGAATAGGGAGAGGTCCAACTGGTTCGTTGTGGTAAGGGTATCGTTGGATCGTGAGATTGTTTTTTTGAAAGAGCACTCCCCTTGGGCGGGAACGATAAGGTCCCGCCAGTAAGAACCATAGGAACGGGAGAAAGAAACCCCGAATTGTGAAACATACTCGGCAGAGGAAAGACCTAAGGTGTCAGAGGAAAAATTCGACCATCTGCCTGGAATCATCAACTCATAGAAGGGGTAGGAACGGTAGAAATAGGTTTGGTCATAGATCGCATCTCTCACCGTGAAAAGATCCGATGGGAAGTTCCCATACTGAGGCACGGATCGGGTGTTCGTTCCTTGTCTTAAGTATGAGAAGGTAAGAGAATTACCAAGATTCTTTTCCTGTCCGCCGAATCGGAGAGGAACTTCCAGAAGTAGCTTTTCCACGGTTCGTTGAAGACCATCTTTTTCCCCCGTGTTCACGTACGACACTTCGGGAGTGATGCGTACTCCTACTACCTCACCCTCGACTCGAGTTTCCCATCGAAAGAGGCCTTCCCGCTGGATGTTGATTCCCGAGGTGTAGGGAAGGATTAACTGGTAGGAATGAATCCAGGAACTGGCGTAGGGTTCTGTTTCGAAGGAATAGCCCTCTGCGAAGTGGGAAAGTTTTCCATCTAATCGAAGCGAGAATGCCGATGTAGGGGCACTGGAGAGATTCGCATCCCAGGTCTGAGACAGGGTTTGAGTGAAAAAGGTTGTCTCTGATCCTAGGGAAAGGGTAAAAGGGGAGCCAAGGTTCAAATCCAACCGATTCATTCGACTAAGAAAAGCTTCTTGAGTACGGTAACTCCGTTTGAATTGATCCCGTACGGTTACGATCCCGCCTTCTGCGGGAAACTGTATTCTATGACCTCCTTCATACTGGATTCGGTCGGGTAGACGATCAAGAGTAAAAGAACCTTCTGTTCGGAGAACCCCTAGAAGGTCTATGGATCCTTCCGTGGAAGAACTCAATAGACTAGGGGTTTCTTCCTCGAGTCTTCCCTGGAAAGCTTGAGTACGGGCGGAGAGCTTTTGTGAAATGATCAAATTTCTCATTACAGCTATATCCCCAATCGTTACTATTGTTCCAGGGATCGAGAAGGATCCTTCCAAAGAACCCGCGAATCCCCAACCTGCCTGTGGGCTGGATAGGTAGAGTTCGTCTAAGTACACTGTCCCTTCCTGAGCGCCTGTACCTGCAAATAAAAAACGGTTTAGCTTCCCAAAGTTGGAATCTACCCGAACATTCGAAAGTTCCCTTCCCCCTAAGTAGGCCTTCTTTCGGGTAAGATCTACCGTCAACTTCTCCCATCGATTCTCCGCTAATGCGGGGATTTCTACGTACGCTCCCTTTCCCTCCGGATCCGTG
This sequence comes from uncultured Spirochaeta sp., assembly GCA_937140905.1. Classification (GTDB taxonomy): domain Bacteria; phylum Spirochaetota; class Spirochaetia; order DTKZ01; family DTKZ01; genus DTKZ01. Next base: position 29,461 of record CAKZQO010000307.1, on the reverse strand, counting down.
TACTGGAATATGTACCGTGCCTCCGAACCAGTGCCCCCTAGAGAAGCTGTACGGATGTACAGGTTTACCTCCCGATACTGCTCAGGAGGGATTTCCCGGGTAGGACTATACAACGCCCACTTGTCACCGTCGCCAAGGTTCTTCCACTTTACTTCCAACACCTTCTGGTCTGTGCCCCCCGAATGAAAGGTCTTGATTCGGTCGGGATCGACCTTTTCCAACGGAATTGGCGGAGAAATATCCGCCAGGGATTCGTAGATCTCCCGTACTTCCATTTCCCCCCTTCCTACCACCTGATGGGGAAGGGTAGAACCTTCGAACACAAGGGGACCAATCAGAATCTTCCCTTCCACCTCACCGGAGCCTTCCTTCCGGACGATAAGCCGGATGGACCGTACGGCCTTCAACCGGCTCCGTTCCGTATAGGGAATACGGATCAGGGCGGTTTCCCAACCTCCCTTCGAAGATTCATCTATGAGCAAGCTTCCTTCGGATGATCCTGGTCCCGGAAAGATCAAGGCGGGATTGTCTATTTCCAGTATCCCGTTTCGGTTCGCGTCCTCTGAATCCCGCTGATCGTTTCCCAAACCTTCCTGTCCTGCCCCCACGTACAAGGTCAGCGTTCCCTGGTTGAAGGGAAATCCCCGAGAGCTAGAGCCGACTTCTTCATCCAGAATTCCATCTCCGTCCAGGTCTTCACTGATGGAACCAATTTGGAAATTGAGAGAAGTCTGGGAGCCTGTATGGGCAACTACCTTGTAGGCGAACCGGATGGCTGTCACCTCGGATAGATCTAAAGAGGAACCGAAACCCGTGTTTAGATTCATCTGAGCCCCTACCCACTCCTCGGAGCTACTAAATTGGTAGTCCAGTACGAGCACCCGATTGAACCCTTCCGAAGAAGCGGATGCTGTGTAGGGGCCTGGAAGGGAACCGTTTTGATAGGGGAATTGGGCTCCCTGAGGAGGGTTCCAGGTATAGGGGTTCAGTACAGTTCCACCCAAAAGATCCACCGTTTCGTAATTCTTGAAGAAAAGTTTACCCCGGTTCTCTTGATTCAGTTTCCCAGCGAAAAAAGAAGAGTCGGGGACAGAAGAGGGGAAGGCATTGTTCTTCGAGATTTCCAGGGTTAAATCGTATCCCTCCATTCCTAATAGACGGAGGAGACCGGAAGTATCTGGGTTGTAGTACACAATGGCACCATCGGTGGTGAGCTTTAGATTCTCATTTTTATAAGACACTTGCGTAGATAATCCCACGATCCCCGTGTGGTCGTTAGGTTCCGTACTGTAACTACCTTTCAATACATTCCATCGTACCCCTAAAGCGAACTTGCCCTCCAACGATTCGCTCCATCGTAAGGAACTTCCCATTCCAAACAGGATATCTCCGCCTGCCCCTTGGCCAGATGCCGTACGGTAGTAGATCTCGATTCGATCCGAAGCTGCCGGCTCGTAGGGAAGGCTAACCGTGCCTTTCTCGTAATCTACACTGAATAGCTTTTCCTCCCGTCCATTTCGAAACACCCGGACAGAACCCGGAATCACGTCGGTTGACAGGCTGTAGGATTGAACGGGAGTGTACGTTTGGATGAGGATTTCGAAGTCTACTGCGCTCCCCAACTTCCGGGAATCGGGTCCATATAGGAGGGGAGCTTCCTCGGCAAAGGGGAACCGAGCTTGAAAGGAACGGCGACTGCCCTCAGTAAGAACCATTCGTAGAAGGGACTCACTGGCTGTGTAGATGGGTTGTATAGGATAACTCAGAGAAACAGTAACGTCGGATCCTCGTTTCACTATCCTAACCTGAATGTTCGATCCAGTCGGAACTGCGGTGCTCTGGGTTGTGTACGCTCCATAATCCTGAAAAGGAGAAAAGGTGCCGGGATCGTACAGAAGGAGGGAAGGTTTCCCCCTAAGGGTGACTTTAAACCGATCGATGGGAGCATCCAAATAGGGACCTCTAGCCCAGGAAAAGTCTTCCCCTTCTCCCAGAGGATCTACCTCCCAGGGAGCATTAGCATCTTTCTTTACGAAGGAGGGTAAGGCTTTTTTCCCAAGAGAGGAAGAACCAACCGGTAACCCTCCTTTCTCGTAGTACACTACTACTCTCCCCGCCGACGGTTTCTGCAAGCTCACTAATCCTTCAGTGCGGGATAGGGAAACATCGAATTCGGTAGCCCTCCGATACCTGCGACCATCGCTCCCCAGGAATGGACCCTTATAGTCTTCGAGATACACTTCTATTGAATCGACTTCCGTGTCGGGCAAAATGAAGAACCTGCCTTGGACATAGGCAGAGGGATCGATCCGAAGCTCCTCGACTGAGTTTTTCCCCACGTAGGTTTTTTTTACCGGTTGAGAAGGGTCGTATCGGAGAAGGAACTCATGCTGTGTGTGTTCCGTCTGTAGGCGAGCGGCGATCCCAGGGGAACTTCTGCTACCTCCGGGAAAATCCATGTAGGGATAGGGAGAGATCTCGATCCCCTTGTTTCCCGCTCGAATGGATTGGAGGACTTCTCCCTCCTTTCCCTGGTATCCGAGAACATAGCTATTCAACTGTCGTTTTTCTTGAAGGGTAGTCTCAAAGAAGTATCGATCCATCAACCAAAGGGCCAGAATAAGGTTTGGCTTTTGCTCGTAGATTAGCCCATCCGCAAATCCAGGAAATACCGAAGGGTACTGAATCCCTTTTCCCGGAACGACCGCCAAACCGATAGATCCACTCAAGGATGCATCCCAAAACCCATCCAATCGTAGGTCAACATCCGTGTCTCCCATTTTCGTTTGAAATACTGTTTCTGGAGCTTCTTTCTCGGGATTTTTGGGCGGGGTTTGCGCAGCGAGAAAGTGGGGAAGGAAACAGAGGAGTACAACTTGGAGAGTCAGTCGTTTCACGTTCTATATAGTATGCCCTAGTTCCCCCTTGTGCAAATTAAAAATTATGAGAATACTTTGTCTATGCCACCGGAAGTCGACAAGGCGAAGCTTTTTCTAGAGAGACTTCTGTCCAATCCGATGTTACAAGGATACACCCCCCTTCAACGGGAAGAACAGATCCTCCAACTTTTTTCCACTCATGCTTCTCAACTGGCGCCTCTCTTAAAATCGAATGAGTTCTTCCCCGGGAAGAGCTGGACCACCCTTCTTCCCATTCTGATTCAGGCTCTTTTCGAGCTTACCGATCGAGATTTGTGGGCCATTCTTGAACCTTTCCTTCAGTCTGATCTATCTCTTTCTTTTCTCTCCTTCCTCACCAAGCAAGCTGTTCCAGAAGTTCAAGTAAGGGCTCAGCTCATCGCTCTATTGAAGGACATTCTCCAATCCCCTGAAGGAAGAAGGGTGTCTACAGGGCCTTTGACCGCGATCCAACAGGGCGGGTGCTTTCGATACATTGACGAGATCTTCGAACGTAAATCTTATATTCACTTCGAAATCACAAAAGTACAGCGATTACGGATGAGCAAAGAGGAAATAAAAGGAATCTTGGCGGTAACCCTTTTATTAAAGAGCGCTTACGTCCTCTATATTTCGGAGGGCATGCACACGTACACGGATCGAATTGCTGGCGTGATCCAAGGCCCTTTTGCCGAAAAGGTGATCCGAGCCTTGCAGAAACGGATTCCCCTCTTGCCTGTTTCCATAGTGGAAAGCGCCATTCATGCCAACATGTCCTTTGGAGAGAATCGGTTCATCGAAGCTACGGCTCGCTTGGCTAGTATTTTCGCTTCCCGGTATCGGACTTTTCGAGCCGGGTTGAGGGTAGATCGGGGAGCGGATACTCCAGATAAAAGTTGGTTCAACGTGGCACGGAAGAACTACAAGTTCTATGGTTTCGATATCAAGATGCTGGATGAACTGTACATGATCGCTGCAGAAATGGGGTGGTAGGGTATGAAAAGATCCTTCTTGGAAAACCTGGTCGTAGGAGCCATCATCCTCGTCCTCTTCCAGACGGTAGTCGACGATGTGGCAGTTCTAGCGGATTGGCCCTGGAGTATTCGAAGGCTATTCCTGTACCTTGGATTCCTATTCGACCTATTCTTTACCATAGAGTTTTTGGTTCGTTTATACTTGTCGTATGTGAATGGCGAGGCGAAGACGTACTTTTTTCGCGGGTATGGATGGATAGATCTGATAGCATCCATCCCGCTTCTTTTGTTCAGTTCCGGTCCCGTGATCTACGGGCTTTTAGCAGGTGGAGTCCCCGTGTTTGGGCTGGGCAGATCCCTCAATTTATTGAAAACTGTCAAGATCGTTCGGGTGGCCCGGATCCTCAGGGTGCTTCGAATGCTGAAGGTGGTTAGGCAACTGAAACAAACCAATTCGGTAATGGCCCAGCGGCATGTGGGTAAGATTGCTACTTCTGTGTTAACCACCTGTATATTGGTTTTTTCCGTAGGATCCTTTTTACTCCAAAGCGTATCTGGAAAATCCTTCGAACAAATGTATTGGGAGTCGGTGGAATCTACTTCGGATACCCTGAATAAAGCATCCTCTGCCGAGTTGAATTCTACTGTTCAGACAGTTGCTCGAGTCCTTCCTTTTCTCCTCAAAGTCAAGGCAGAAGGAAAGGATATTTTCCTTCGTCACGATTCTTTTTATCTAGCCACAAGATTTGGTCCATACGACTATTTTTACGAACAACGAGGCTCTTTAGAGTTGTATTTCGATTATCGACCCTTGACTCGACTCCAGGCAGAGCAGAGTCTTCTGATCTTCATAATCGTTCTGGGTCTTCTCCTCGTTCTCCTTCTCTATTATGCTCCTCACTTTGCCATCACGGTGACAGACCCTCTCTTTGTGATGCTGAAAGGATTCAAAGAACCCTCGTACAATTTGGAAGTCAAGATCCCTCCTCACTTTAAGGAGGACGAAGTATTCCAGTTGGCAGAACAGTACAATGAGGAGTTCCTTCCTCTGAAACAGAGGAACTTGAGCATGGGAGAAGGGGAAACCTCCGATTTAAAGTGGGAGGCGGTTTCCGAACTGTTCAAGAAAGGGTAACGGTATGGTGATCTCCATGATTCAATTAATCATCGAGCTACCAGACATTGGATCCATCAAGGAAAAGAGGCGGATCGTAAACTCCCTTCGGGAAAAACTGCGGGTTCGATTCAAGATTTCCGTTGCAGAAGTAGATCTCCAGGATTCCCTTCGTTTTTCCCAGATCGGGGGTGCGGTAGTGTCCAATTCGAAACAGTACGGCGAACAGGTAATGATGAAAGTTCTCAATTTTGTGGAGAACGAGGTACCAGGCAGGATTCAGGACGTTCAAATTCGTTCGGAAATCTATTGAATCGAGTTTATTTGGGAATTAAGAACAATTCGGGAAGCTTGTGGTCGGGATTCTTCCATGGGGTGGCTTCCATGTCCTCTTCGGCTACCATTTCGAGTTTGAAGTAGTGATGAAAGGGTTCGAATCGGTCATCCTCAACCCGGATTTCCAATTCGAAGGTTCGCTGCTCTCCAGGTTTTGAGGCAGGAATCGGATGGGGAAGGAATAGAAATGTTCCTTCCAGTTTTTCATCGAGATAGAAGGGATTCTGCCATCGGTTGTCGATCATGGGAAGAAGATCGTCTTCCCAGCGTAACTCTATGGATACTCCCTGGATAGGTTCGAAATTCGTGCAGTTGAGGAGTTTCCCTTTGATGGTAGGGAGAATGAAGGCCGGACCCTCGATCGACCGGGATTTCAAGGGGGAGTCATAATACGGTCGTCTAACTGTTTCGATTCGTTTGAGGCCTTCATGGATGAGGGTGACGATATCTACCCTAAGCTGGGGGTTTTCTTTGAGGGCGCGTTCTGTATGGGCCATCCCTCGACCAGAGGTAACATAGTACTGAGGGATACGGTTCAATATAAAACAGGCCAAATCCATCCTGCATTGCGGGCTTAAGAGATACTCCTTCTCCTTCTTTTTTGATTCCTCCAGAAGCACTTCATCCACCATCCGGAGGACAATATCTTCCATGAGGTTATGTATCTCCATGAGAATCTCCCTTGCGATATTCGCTCTTGATTTCCGTCAACTCCCGAATCTCCAGTACGGCTGCTCTGAAATCCCTCAAAGTCTCTTTTAAAGAGTAGTAATTCAAACCCGCATAGTAGATCTTGGTGAAGATCGAAAGGGATGTCTCGTGCTTGGTGAATTGGATGTTCAGGTAGCATCCGTACTCATAACAGGTGCGAAAGATATCTCCTATTCTAGATCGAAGGTATTCCTGTAAGGTGTTGGAAAATGAGATGGTATACACGATTTCGAGGAACTTGCTATCCTCGTCGATGAAGAAGCTTCCTTGGTATCCTTCTTCGTTTTGAAAGGATGCAGTAAAGGCTCCATCGCTCTCCTCAGGGTCGAATAGTTCATACCCTAATTCCTTAAAAAGAATCTGAGTTCGATGGATCCGTTCTTTCATTAGCTTGGAGTATTTCATACTTTAAACATATTCCAGAATCCTATTCTGATCAAGTTCGGAGGAACTCTTTCAGTAGGGTAGACACATGGGGGAGGGCATCGAGTACTTCGGGAATTACCGCCACCCGGAGAACCCGGAGGGTTTTCACGAATCCTTCTACCACGGGTGGAGAAAATACGGAACCTGCATGTTCATATTCCACTAGATTCCCTCCGGGTAACAGGATGGGGATATCTATCTCGAAGGAGATTTGTTCGGGAATGTCTATTACCACATCCTCAGGCTCTATGGAATTACCCATTTCTTTCGATAGGATACGGGCGATTTCTTCCTCTTTTGTACTTCGATACTCCAGGTCCAGAAGTTTCTTCATGGGTGGGCATGAGGGATCAAAAGGGGTTTCCCAAACGGATTTCAATAGCCTTCGAGAGGCGACACGGCGAATGAGAGAAAAGGGGCGGTAGGTTTGTTCCACGGTGGTATGGAAGAACTCTTCGTCGTCCAGCCCGTATAGATCATCCGGACTGAGCATTCCATCCCGAAGCCCGAGAAACACGGCCTTCTTGATCATGGACGTAGCGATCCTTACTGTTCGGTGCCAGTAAACGGCTCTATACATGAGGTATTTAGAGAACAGCACATTTTCCGCTGCGGGCAAGCCGGTGAGATCTATCGAGATACCCCTTTGGGGATGAGGGTGGATCCTCCCGATCACGAAGTCCGTGTCCTGAATACCGTAGGGAACTCCACAGAAGTAGGCATCTCTGTTGAGATAGTCGAGCTTGTCCGGGTCCAGTACTCCTGATAGGAGGTTGCGGAAAAAGGGGATTTCGGAACACCCTTCATCATCCAAATGGTGATCTACTATGGCGGCAACCATCCAGGGTTCGGTTCCTACTTGATGTTTCAAGAGATTCTCCAATGGAGGAGCATAGATCAAGTCTGCGGTGAGGGATTCGTGTTCCCGAAGCGGTAATTCCTTTAGAGAATGGGTAAAGGGAAAGTGTCCGATATCGTGGAGCAGGGCTGCACAGAGGAAAGCTTTCACTCCTTCTAGACTCAAGGGAGGAGCATGTTCAGACGCAAGGAGTCCTCGGAGGATCCGCTTGGAGAGGTGGAATACACCAAGGCTGTGTACGAATCGGGTATGAGTGGCTCCCGGGTACACGAGGTGAGTGATACCTAGCTGCTTGATTCGATAGAGCTTCTGGAAGGGTTCGGAAGCTACAATGGTCATCATCTGTGGGGAAAGATAGATGTGTTTCCATAGAGGATCGCGGATAGGTTCGGTATAGTCCTGATCAAGGTGCTGGATGATCTGATTCCCCTGCATAGTCCTGGAGTGTACCGTGCCAGCTCCCCCTCTTCAAGAGGCTTTGACCTTTCATGGGAACATGAGTACCATACATATAGATGAGGATTAGTATAAGGGGGTTTGTCATACTCGGATGCATCCTATTTTTACTCGACGGGTGCTCGGGAAGAACTTCCCAAAGTAGCCCTCCTCCATCCCAACCTGTTCCCGTACCTACACCCGACGCTTCAAAGGAACAGAGGGTTCCCATGGTGGGAAAGAAAGATACTGCCAAAAAAACATCCCCTCCATCCCCGCTGACCGAAGAAAAACCCATTTCCCTGGATCCTCTCTTTGGAGTACCTACTCAGAGAATCTATCCGAGGGATTTCGAACTAGGGGAACTCAAACCCCTGGATTCCACGGTCCAAGATGCGGTGAAGGTGGTAGAAGAGTTCTTTGCCCGAGTCCAACAGGGCAGTTCCTTGATAGAACTCCTCCATCCTGATAACCGCTGGTTTCTGGAAGAGGATTTGAAACAGTGGCAGGGTAAATCGATCTCGTTTAGGGAGATCCGGTTTGGAAGGGTGAGTGAATCTCCTTTGGGTGTAATCGAGATTCCGTTCCGAGTACTACAGGAAGAAAGAAGTTTTACGGGTTCTATTCTTTTAGAGAAACAAGAAACAAAATGGTATGTAGCCGATTTCTTCCTCGATTGGACCGAATTTGCCTTGAAGGGATCCTCTTCCCAATCAGCGCAAAAAGCTACTAAGGGAAAAGAGAATTTCGATCCCTTCAAAGAATGATTTTTTTTGGGATCTTTGCTATTATTTAAGTCGATGAGTACAGCAGTATCCCGCATCGAGAAGGAATTCATCCTCAAATCACTCTCGGAAAAAGCAGCGCCAATGGAAATGCGGTATAGGAACCATTGGATCTCTTGTACTCTGAAGGAAGTAAATCCCTCAGATATCGTGCTGAAATATGTGGATATTCCCAAAGAACCTTTACGGAATGGGGAAAAGGTGGATCTGTTCTTCAAGTTCCGAGGAGCCCGCATGACCTTTCGTTCCCACTTGATCGCTTTTGATAAGGAAGAAGTAAGGGTAGCATTCCCAAAGGGTATTTATCGGGATCTCTCCCGGGGGTACGAACGGGTTACCCCGCCAGGGGACGTGGGTATCTCCTTTCTTGTTCAAGGGGAAAAGGTAGAGTTAAACTTTCCCAAGTCGGAAAGCTACGACGTCCCAGAAGAGCCCGCAGCAACCGCCAATTTCGATGCTTCCAAGATCACGAACCTTCTTCAAGCCTTTAGGGAAAAGGCAAGAGAACTATCTTCAGAACATAAAATTGTTATGTTCCGGGAACGCAAACCGGAAACCTTCGAAGAACAACTCATTGCTCACACAGGCAAGATATTCCTCTATCCCCAGAGCATCAATCCCAATATCCCAGAGAAGGATCTCATTCTCTCCGCCAAGATCCTGACCCAGGAAGAGGTGATCCTTTCGGAAACGAACCGAGGCAAAGAACTGTTCGATGTTCTCCAAACCATTGCTACGGTAAATAAAGAAAAAGAACGGAAAGGGATCCTGCAGGAACTGTACTGTCCGATCCTCTTTCACCAATATGTGGTAGGATACCTCTACCTTGGGATGTTCAAAGAAGGAGGGGGGCGATATAACCAGAAAGTGGTGGAGTTCGTAAGCCAGTTTGCTCGTTTGCTATCCTATAGTCTCATGGTAAACGGGTATTTCAAGGGAGAACCAGTAAAAGAGAAAGTCGATACCGCTGAGATCGTTGACATAAGTGCTTCGGGAATCCTGTTTGCCCTTCCGCGGGAACCGTACGAATCCCTTTTCCAGCTATTCATGGATCTGGAGTTTACCCTATCCATTGGAGGACGGAATCTCAAGATCGGAGGTCGGGTGATGCGGAAGTTCACCGACCAGACTCATCTATACATTGGGATTATGTTCCTCGACATCCAGGAGGCAGATCGGCTTTTCCTAATGGAATACTTGTACGGAACCACTGAAGTTCCGGACTTTTACCCATCATCGGAAGAGTGGGATCTATAGAGGGAGAGGAGGATATCATAGGCTCCTTTCTTCCCTTCTTCGAAACGGTTTAGTTTTGCTCCGATACTGGTGAAGACAGGATCTGTGCGGATCCAGCGGATCTCGATTTCCGCAATGAAGGGTTCGAATACCGCATCTCCTTCCGGAAGGATCTTCACGGTGCAAGTATCCTGGGGATTCACACAGGGTTCGAAGGGTACCGGAACGTCGATCCGCATTCCCTGTTCACTGATATCCCGGATATAGGCAGGAACATCGTTAGCCAGGAAAATCAACTTTCCATAACAGGGTTCTCTCTTTTCTTTTCGTTTGTTTTTACCCATAGGTTCCTGCCTCGCTCTAGATGATGTGTTCCGTGTCACAGGGGCTAAAATCTGCAAGGATATGCGTTCCCACGATGTTGGGATCCCCCCACGGACGCGGTTGCCCTTCCTGATCTACGAACTGAAGAGTAAAACGATGGAAAACTCGCTTTGCGATGATCAAACCCATGCCAAACCGTTTGTTTTCATGGATCCTTCGATACTGTAAAAATGGATCGGTATTCAAGTTTTCTGGAATGTTCGTGTCAAATAGGTCGTAGGGCAGTTTGTGGGGATCGAATCCCCCTCCCTTGTCTTTTACTTCGATTCGAAGGTGCGATTTCCCTGCGTTGAGTTTGACTAGAATGGGATCGTTTACACCCTTTTCCCTATGGGCGCGGAGGGAATTGTTGATAAGTTCCAACAGGGCATAGGCAATATGATCTCTATTGGCTAAAGCTGGGTAAAAGGAGATGGCATTAAGAACTGGAACGATTTGGTGAATTCTACAGTGGGGTAGAATGTTGAAGCGAAGCTCGCGTAGACGTTTTTTCCTGAATAGGATAGAGCAGCTCGGAGTTGCCATCGAACCCTATTATACCGTAGTTGATAGAATTTTGCGAGGAGGAATTCTCAGGTTATGAGAAGCACCCTTCAGGGGGAAGGTTTCAATTCTTTCAAAGCAAACTCTGGCGGAAGGGGAGTGGGTTTCCCTTCCCCATTCACACAAAACCAACTTACTTCAGCCGTTGCTAGGAGGGTCTTTTCTCGAAAAACCTCTTGCCGGAACACACCGAAAGCTCCTCTAAAGCGAATTGGTTCGGTAACGATTGTAAGCTGATCCCCATATAGAGCAGGTAGTTTATATGTGATGCACACTCGGGCGACCACTAACCCTAAACCTGCCTTTCGAAAGGACGTATAGTCGAATCCTAGGTCTTTTAAAAATTCCATTCGGGCATACTCTAGATACTGGAGGTATACCGCATTGTTCACGTGGCCGTAACTATCACATTCATAACTCCGAACCGTTAATGTACAGGTGTGTTTCATCTTTGCAACCTCAACTCTTGACAGAGATTTAGCCCTATTGGTATAGTTCCTATGCTTTCAACCAAGGTGGCGTAGCTCAGTCGGTAGAGCAAGCGGCTCATATCCGCTTGGTCAGGGGTTCAAGTCCCTTCGCCACTAAAAAAGATCCTTCAACGTTTGAGCGGATTCCCTACTCGTTTCTCCTCGGATTCGACAAGGAATACCCGCTTTTTGAAACTGATCCTTTACTTCCTGAAGGAAAGAATCAGGGTAGGGGGTTACCCTGCGCCCATAATCTGGATCTAGGACATGCTGCAAGCGTACCCCGCTAAGTACTACCTGCATGGTTCCCTTCAAATAAGTTGCCCACTCTCTGGCATCGGAGAGGTCGAAAATTTCCGGTGCCACCGTGATCCGAAACTCATGGGGAATACTCCGACGAATGAGTAAACGGGCCGATTCCAGCACCGCAATGCCCGTTCCTTTACCTCCCCCTACAAGGGTATATTTATTTGGAGAGGTTTTCACATCCATCGCGATGTAATCCGGCTGAAGCTCTTCGAGAGCTTCCGGCTTGGTGCCATTGGTATCGACCTTCACCTTGTACCCTAATTTCTGGATATCCTTAATGAAACACTGCAATTCGGAAACGAGAAGGGGTTCTCCGCCGGAAATGCAAACCCCTTGTAGGACGGATCTTCTCTTTTCGAGGAACCGCAGGATGGTTTCCCAGCTCTCCATCCCTTCTGGTTCTGGGCCTTCCACAAGTTCTGGGTTGTGACAGTAGGGACACCGGAGGTTACATCCCCGCGCGAAGAGAATGGCAGCTACCAATCCCGGATAATCGATAAGACTCGTTTTTTCTAATGCGAATCGGACCATTGCATAGACAATCGAGGTCGAAGATCCTCCAGTTGATCTACCGTATGCGCCTCATGGATGGGGCGGCCATTCTTGTCGAAGAAAAGGACCGTGGGAGTTGAGAGGATCTGATACATTTGCGCTTCCGACAACCCCTCTTCCGTATCCACATCCACCTGTTTACCGGACAGGGGCAACTGGGAAACATACTCTTTCACCGGAGGACAATTGGGGCATGTCTTTCGATAGAAGTACCGATATTCGGCAACTTGCCGGCTGGCCTTATTCGGATCTTCTTCTTTTGGTGGATCAAAGGTTACCCGTAATCGATACTCTTCCTTCTTTCCTTTGTTCCAATTCCTAAGGGAACGGTAGTAACCCACAATCCGGGTATACACTTCACACTCCGTTCCCTGTACCGATTCCATCTGTGCCCTCAATTGGGCAAGTTCCGCATCTATTTCCTGTAGGGTCCTCATGTGTGTACTCCTCCTAGGTTATTTGGCATTGATCAAAATAAGTTCCCGTTCTTTTTCTAGGTCCCTGATCTTCCTTTGCAGGGCTTCCTTTAATTCCGCTTCGCATTTGGGACAGGTCATGTGTTCTCCCGAAAGGTATCCATGAACAGGACAGATGGAGAAGGTTGGGGTAATGGTGAAATAGGGAATACGGTAGTTTTCGGCTATCGCCCGTACCAGATTCCTACAAGCCCTCCAATCCTCGATCGCCTCCCCAATGAAGGCGTGGAACACGGTCCCTCCCGTGTATTTCGTTTGGATTTCTTCTTGATGGTCCAGGGCATCGAAGATGTCCATACGGTAGTTCACTGGAATCTGGGTGGAGTTGGTGTAGTAGGGTTCCCGTTCGCCAGCGGTAATGATGTCGGCAAACTTTTCTTTGTCGTGTTTCGCTAACCGGTACGAAGTGCTTTCTGCGGGAGTAGCCTCCAGGTTGAAGAGATCTCCCGTGTCGGTTTGGTAGAGTACCAGTCGTTCCCGCATATGCTCGAGAACCTCTAGGGCGAACTGTTTTCCCTCGTTGGAAACGATATCTTTACCCAGGAAGTTCAGCAAACATTCGTTCATCCCGCAGATTCCGATGGTGGAGAAATGGTTGTTGAGGGTTTTCAAGTACCTTCTCGTGTAGGGAAATAGCCCCGCTTCCAGAAGCCTACCGATCACTTTTCGTTTGATTGTGAGAGACTCAGCAGCCAGATCCATCAGGTGGTCCAACTTCTGGAAAAAGTCCCTTCGAGATTCCGCTAGATACCCGATCCTGGGCAGATTGATGGTTACCACTCCGATGGATCCGGTAAGTTCATCCGAACCGAACAGCCCTCCTCCCCGTTTCCGTAATTCTCGCTTGTCCAGTTGCAACCGGCAGCACATAGAACGTACGTCTCCAGGCCGCAAGTCCGAATTGATGAAATTCTGGAAGTAGGGCGTTCCATACTTGGAAGTCATTTCGAAGAGCAGGCGAGCGTTCTCGCTTTCCCAGTCGAAGGTGCGGGTGATGTTGTACGTAGGTATGGGGTACTGGAATCCCCGTCCATTGGCATCCCCCTGGAGCATTAGTTTGATGAAAGCCCGGTTGATCATGTCCATCTCGTTCTGGCACTCCCCATAAGTAAATGGGGCAGGTTTTCCTCCTACGATGGCGGGCTTGTCCAGGAGGTCTTCCGGCACTGTCCAGTCGAGGGTGATGTTGGTGAAAGGAGCCTGACTTCCCCATCGGGAGGGAGTGTTTACCCCAAAAACGAAACTCTGGATGCATTGGGTGACCTCATCCTCATCTAGCCCATCCGCCTTAACGAAAGGAGCTAGGTAGGTGTCGAAGCTGGAAAACGCCTGTGCTCCTGCCCATTCGTTCTGCATGATGCCCAGGAAATTCACGATCTGCTGGATCAACGTGGAAAGGTGACGCGCCGGTTTACTGGTAATCTTGTCAGGCACTCCTCCCAGTCCTTCCTCTATGAGCTGACGCAATGACCAGCCGGCGCAGTACCCGGAAAACATGGAAAGATCGTGGATATGAAAATCTGCATTCCGATGGGCTTCGGCTATGGGTTCGGGATAGATGTTCTTTAGCCAATAGTTGGCTGTGATGGTGCCGGAGTTATGGAGAATGAGACCTCCCAGTGAAAAATTGACATTCGCATTCTCATTCACCCTCCAGTCCGTCTGGTTCAGGTATCCATCCATCGTGCTGTTGATGTCTAGCATCAATTTCTGGGTATCCCGCATTACCTCGTGCCGCGCCCGATACAGGATGTACGCTTTGGCGATATCCACCTGTTTTGCTTCGATCAGAACGGTTTCCACCAAATCTTGGATTTCTTCGATTGCGGGAGCAGAGTTGGGATGTCTGCCCTTCATGAAGTCCATCAGTTTCTTTTCCACTTCCCGGGTGAGCTCTTCTGCGAGTTTTGGATCCTCCTGGTTTCGCACTGCCCGAATGGCCTTGTGGATAGCGTTGAAGATCTTCTCCCGGTTGTACTTTTCCAGAGTCCCGTTTCGCTTTACCACGAATCGGACACCCACCGATGGAGACTCATCCCGAACACCGCTGGCTTTCAGCCATTGGATACTCATGCTTCCTCCTCTTTGGTAAAACTTGTTCCGAGAGATTCGATCTCTCGGATGAATTCATCCACGTCGGAGAATTTGCGGTACACGGAAGCGAACCGTACGTACGCCACTTTGTCTAGATCGTGCAGTTTGTTGAGGACCATTTCGCCCAATTGCCTGGAATACACTTCATGGGTTGTTTTCCCTAACATGGCTGCTTCGTCCTCTATCTGGTTAATCAATTCTTCAATCGTGTTCTGGGAAATGTTCCGTTTCTCGCAGGCCCGTTGTATTCCCCGTTCCAGCTTGGACCGATCGAAGGGCTCCCTCCGGCCATCGGACTTGATCACCATTAACTGTTTTTCTTCGATCCGTTCATACGAAGTGAATCGGTACCCGCAGGATAGACATTCCCTTCTCCTTCGAATGCTCTCTCCTCCGGCTAATGTACGGGACTCCAACACTTTATCCTCTAAGCTACCGCAATGCGGACAACGCATTTTTCACCCTATATATGGTGGCTGTTTACACTCAAATTTGAGTATAGCACACTATGGGTTGGGTTGCAAGAGGAATCAACTGCCTCTTGACGGTACTGTCAGAGCCCTTTAGAATCAAAGTCTATTTATTTACTTATAGGAGGGTTAGTATGAAACGCTTCGGTGCGGTCTTGTTACTGATCGGTGTGTTGGCGTCCCCATTGCTTGCCATCGATATTAAAGTTGCCCATGTAGTGAACGAACAGGATGCCTTTCATATAGCAGCTGTCAAGTTCAAGGAACTCGCGGAAAAGTATACCAATGGGGAAGTGAAGATAACGATTTTCCCCAACGCGGTGTTGGGGGATGAACGAACTCTTTTGGAACGGATGAAGATGGGGATCGTGGACGCGGGAGTCATTACCTCGGGTCCCTTCGTAAACTTTGTTTCCCAGTTTGGGGTAGTAGACATGCCCTTCCTGTTCCGAGATCCGGAACATGCGTACAAGGTATTGGATGGTAAAATCGGCGATAAATTGTTTACCGACCTCGAATCCCAGGGTTGGAAAGGTCTAGCGTGGGCTGAACGAGGATTCCGGAACCTTACCAACAACAAACGCCCGGTGAACAAACCGGAGGATGTGGTGGGACTGAAGATTCGCCTCATGCAGAATCCCATTTACGTGGATTCCTTCAAGGCTCTGGGAGCCAACGCAGTTCCCATGGCGTGGACAGAAGCGTTGACTGCTCTCCAGCAGAAGACGATCGATGGGCAGGAGAATCCTCTCAACGTGATCGTTGCCTTCAAACTGTATGAAAGCCAAAAATACCTTGCCCTTACTCGACATGCCTATGCCCCAGCGCCCATCATCATGAGTCTCGTTACCTGGAAGAAACTCACCCCTGCCCAGCAACAGGCTGTGATAAAGGCTGCCAGGGAAGCTGCTCAGTTCGAACGGGATTACGACAATCGGAACGAGGCCACCTGGCTGAAGGAACTGGAAAGCAAGGGGATGGTGATCACCCGGCCGGATCTTGCTGCCTTCCTCAAGGCCGTGCAACCCGTGTATGACTCCTATGCAAGCAAGTTCGGGAAAGACCTACTGGACTCTATCCTAAAGACGAAGTAGGCAACGAGCATGGCGTCGCTCGAAGGTAGACAGCGCGGTGCAACTTTTCTGCATCGTTTGAGCGATAGAATAAATGCAATAACGGAAGGGACACTCTTCGTGTCCCTTCTGGTTCTTGTGGGAGTTACCTTCCTGCAGGTGGTGTTTCGATTCTTCTTTACGGCCCTTACCTGGTCTGAGGAACTCTCCAGTTTTCTTCTCGTTTGGGTTAGCCTTCTAGGGATGGCAGTCGGATTCAAGCGCGGAAGCCATATTGCCGTCACCTTTATCCTGGAAAAATTAGATTCCTCCATTCGAAAATGGTTGCAATTGTGCATTGCAGTATTAGGCCTGATCTTTTTTGGAATCGTTGTCTATTTCGGTTGGGTGATGATGAATACGGAAGCTACTCAGGTTACCCCGGCGATGGGATTGTCCATGCGGTGGATTTACCTGATGTATCCCATAACCGGTGCGGTGACTCTTCTCCATATCTTTGATTCCATCGTGGCCGTGTTCGAAAGGGGGAATTGATGGGGTACTTACTCTTCGGGGCTTTCTTTGTTCTCATGCTGATCGGTGTACCCATTGGGTTGGCCATTGGGTTATCCGCCCTAATCGTGTTCATTAGCATGGGAATCCCGTTACAAATGGTACCGCAAACCTTGTTGGAGGGAAACAATTCGTTTGCCCTTGTGGCAGTACCCTTTTTCGTATTGGCAGGAGACATCCTAGCGAAGGGAGGTATTTCCGAGCGGATCGTATCCTTCGCTGAAGCAGCCTTAGGCCGAGTTCGCGGAGGGCTTTCCGTGGTATCGGTGTTAGCTTCCATGTTCATCGCAGCTATTTCCGGATCTGGAGCCGCTACTACCGCAGCGGTAGGAGCTTCCCTGCTTCCTGACATGAAGAACAAGGGGTACGATGTAGCCGATTCCGCAGCCCTCATCGCCTCGGCAGGGACAATAGGAGTAGTGATTCCCCCAAGCGTCCCCATGGTCCTGTATGCGGTTATCGCCGGCGAGTCGGTAGCGAAACTCTTCGTGGGGGGCTTTATTCCGGGGACGATGATGGGGTTGGGACTCATCGCTTGGGCATTGTATAAGGCTAAGGTACGGAACTATCCTAAAGGTACTTCCTTCCCTGTGAAAGAGGTGTGGAGGAAGTTCCTCGATTCTTTCTGGGGACTACTGGCTCCCGTGATCATCCTGGGGGGTATTTTTTCGGGCATCTTCACCCCCTCGGAAGCGGCGGCCGTTGCGGTGGTGTACTCAGTGTTTGTGGCTGTGTTCATCTATAGGGGGCTGGACTTCAAAAAGTTCTATCGCCTGGTGATCGGCTCGGGTGTTACTTCCGCGTTGATCATGTTCATCATCGCTACGGCAAAACTATTCGGTTGGGGCCTGGCGTTCTATCAGATTCCCCAGGCTGTGGCTTCCGCCTTGCTGGGGATTACAGGGAACATCCCTGTGCTGGTATACCTTGTGATAGGGATCATTATTCTCTTAGCGGGCATGTTCATGGAGACAGCCTCGGCTCTCATCATCCTTACCCCCATCTTCATTCCCGCGGTAACGGGGGTAGGCGGGAACCTGCTCCATTTCGGTGTAGTCCTGACTATTGGCCTTGCCATCGGGATGGCCACGCCTCCGGTAGCCATCGATATCTATGTGGCATCGGCCATAACGGGTCTCCCAATGGGAAAGATCGCGAAACCGATTCTGCCGATGGTGTGCATCCTCATTGTGGTGTTCTTCCTGGTGATGTACGTTCCCGATATTGCCCTGATCTTGCCTAAACTTTTCATGGGGAATGTATAATCAGCAAAAGCTCATCGAATCGAGGTAGAATAGCTTTATTACTTCAATAGTCATAGCGTTGCTGGTACAATTTCTTTGATAAAGACTAGACGCTTTTCTTCCATACTCTTGTTAGCGGCAATACCAGTAAGGATCGACCAGGCTCCTGCTTTATGATCGGCCCGCAACCCAAGCGGATCTTCCCGATCTCCTATGAATACATCGTGTAGTAGAATTGTATCCGCGCCTCCATGACCACCTGCACGTCCAGAGGGAAGAGGGATGCCGTGAGGCTTCCCCCAGAGTGGTCGCAGGATAACGGTGGCTTCTTCCTGAATTTGGATTTCTTTGGCATCCCGAATATCGGGGCGATTGATATCTTCTTCTGCGCCGGAAACATAGGAGGTTTCCACTACTTCGTATTCGAGCCTTCCTTTCGTGCCATTGAAGGCAATTCGAAAACCTTCCCAGGGGGAATAGGCGGTTAAATGATAACTCATAGAAGCACCATTCTGATAGTTCACCAACACTGCTATATCATCTTCTATGGAAATCCCATCCCCGAACACGTTCTGATCCCTTAGATATCCGTCTTCTGTTTCAGCTTCCAAGTAGAGCCGGCTTAGATTTAGGTCCTGGGATAGGTCCAATGCGAAAGGGTTTCCCTTTGCATCGGGAATACCAGTGGTTCGGGTGTATGGATACCGTTCACCTCTTAATTCTGCGTTTTCCTTACCATAAAATTTTAATCCCCCAGATGCATAGACTGAAACAGGACGAGTATCCAGCCACCAGTTTACCAGATCGAAATGATGGGTAGCCTTATGAACCATCAATCCTCCAGAGTTGCGTTTGTCCCTATGCCAACGTCTAAAGTAATCAGCTCCATGTCTTGTATCTAGAAGCCATTCGAAATGAACAGAAAGTATAGTTCCGATTACACCTTGGGATAGGAGTTCTTTCACTCGTTGGTTACGGGGAGCATACCGGTAATTGAAGGTTACTCGAAGACACTTTCCTGTTCTTTCTACCGTTTGGAGGATTGCTTCGCAGCGTTCTGCTGTGGTGGTGAGTGGCTTTTCTGTGATTACATCACATCCCGCTTCCATAGACTGAATGATGTATCGATGGTGGGTTCGATCAATTGTGGTGACAATTACAGTGTCTACTTTTTCGTTTCTTATCATTTCCAGGAACCGATCCTCTGTGTAACAGGGAACCGGGGGAAGACCGTATTTCTCCTTACGGAGTTCGTTGGCATATTTCATTCTCTTCTGGTTGACATCGCAGAAGGCTACAAGGCTTCCATAAGGTTGATACTCCTTTTGACTTAAGGCCTCCCAGTAGATACGAGAGCGACTGCCCAACCCTACGATGGCGTATCGTTTCTGGCTTTTAGTGCTCATCTATGCCTCCTCTAAAAACATCGAAAGATACTGTACCCTGTCAAAGGGGAATTGACCAATGACCCCTTCGATCGGAAAATATGCAGAATCGCTCATTGAAGAGGAAGGATGATACTTTACTGGAACGAAGGAAAACGGTGGTATGGAAAGAGTCCTATTCCTGTTTATCGACGAGTAGGATGGGAGTTTCAACTTTTTCTTTCCGGTACCTGCCATGTATTGAAACCGGATGGATCTTCCGATCCTGTAAGGCCATTAACCCTGTGGGTCTTTCCACCTAGTACTCCCCATGGATGGGGAGGAGATCCAAATAGTGAATGCGAAATCCGGGTAATCCATTTTTCTCGGGTTCGGGAACCTCTAGGAGAATTCTGTTCTCGAAATGGCTTCTTACAAAAAGAGTTGAAGGAAGATCAAATTGGTACACTTTTAAGAATCTTCGATGAAACAGGAAAAGCGTACCGGGAAAGTTCGGCTCTCTTGGAACTACATGCAGAACGGTTACTGATCGAGCTGAGTATTCTTTTATTACCCGAGGACTTGAACTGTAGCAGAACCAGGCTATTAGACAGTGAGGAAAGGGTTGTATTTGGAGCCATATCGTACTTTCGAGACCATATGCATGAGGCAATATCCATTGAACGGGTGGCAGAAGCTGTTTTCGTTTCCCCATCCCATTTACGGAGGCTCTTCCATAAGGTAAAGGGGGTTTCTCCTCGTAGACTATTTCAAGAGGAACGATTTCATCGGGCAGAGGAAATGCTCAAAGAAACAAATTATACTATCGAACGGATTGCGGAGGTTTGTGGTTTTGAATCAGGGAGTGGTTTCATACGCGCTTTCCATAGGAAGTACGGTATGACTCCTACAGATTTTCGGTATAGCAGTCAATGAGTCAAGGTTCTAAAATCAGTGGTAAAGTAAAGAAGAATCTATATCTTCGGTATTTAGGAGTTTCAACAGTTCCGTTTATTTTTTTCGTGTTGCTAGGAACTATAGGAATCTTTTTTTCCCAGAAGTATGTATCTGAAGAACTTTCTGCTCTTAGTTACCGGAATCTCAATCAGGTTAGAGATACTTTCGAGTTGATTCTCAATGAAACTGATTCTTTCGCTCTCAGTCTGGCAACGGATCCTGGATTCAATCAAATCTCCAGGTACCTTTTGGAACGCGGTATTCGAACTCTGGAAGATGCGAAACAGTACCGCATTTTCATGGATAGTCTCCTTACGGCAATGAACGTGCGGCGGTACCTTTATTCACTCTATGTCTTCAACAAGTATGTTCCAGCCAAACTTATTACGAATCAGGAAGGTATTGTGGATATGGATAAGTTCTACGATACCGAGTGGCTGTCAGTGTTAGAGGAGAAGAAAGAAGAACTGCGCTTTTGGTTGAACCGACGTTCTATTCTACTTTTCCCTTCTCTAAAGCTTTCCCAACCAGTGCTCACCTTATTCCGTAATATTCTAGAACCCTATACGTTGGAGAGCCAAGGGTTGATCGTGGTGAACATCAAACTGGAATACCTTGTTTCTATCCTAAGATCCATTTCGAATAGAAAAGAACAACTGTTCGCTGTCGTACATCCCTCTCTAGGTACACTGGTACATACATCTTCAGAAGTTGATCCCGCAAATATCATTCTGCCTGCCCTCACCAATCGTAAAGATGTTCGAGACATATTCTCGATCGAAACAGGGGGAAAAACCTTCATGGCTTCTTACCTTGTTTCTGCCCAGTATCCCCTGCTGTATCTTTCGCTAGTGCCAAGAGATACATTCTACCATCTCTCCTATACTCTTTTAACTTTGACGGTGATTCTTTCGTTTGGAGCGTTGTTGTTAGGCCTGGGAACAGTGATCTATTTTACCCGGAGAAGCTTTCGTAATATCGCATATATGTTGGACACGATTGAAGCAGCAGAGAAGGGGCTTTCCATTCAAGCACCCATCGAGAAAGGAGGGGAAGATAGTTTCTATGCACTGACCCATGAGATAGTTCGCACCTTTCTGGAACGGAACTATTTGAAGGTAAGGGAACAGGCCTTGGAACTCCAGGCTCTTCAGGCTCAGATAAATCCCCATTTCCTCTTCAATACCCTTACCTCCATTTCTCTTCGTGCAATGGCCTATACTGGAGGCCCCAATGATGTGACGTATATGGTAGACCGCTTGTCCCGCATCCTGGATTATACGCTTGATTCAGTCCACCGAGAGGTTCAGTTAAAGGATGAGGTGCGGTTCACCCGTTACTATCTGGAGATCCTATCGTTGCGTTACCCCGATCGTTTTCGCGTACGATGGGACATAGATCGGGAATTGTTGGCCTGTAAAGTCATCAAACTGCTCCTGCAACCACTTCTTGAAAACTCGATCAACCATGGGATAGGGGATGATTCTAATAGGAGACTTCACATTCGTGTCGAAGCAAAACGGGAGGGTGGTTTTTTTCATCTTACGGTGAGAGATGATGGAAGAGGGATGACAGGAGATCGAGTGTCGGAAGTGTTACAAAGAATAGAAGATGCTTCAATTGCCTCGGAACATATTGGTTTGGTAAATACCGTACGGCGAGTTCGCCTTATGTTCGGGCAAAGGGTAGAGTTTCATCTAGAAAGTAGTCCGGATCAGGGAACTACAGTAGATCTCAAGATCCCAATTGAGAAGTGATTTGGATTCTTTTCCAAAGAGCACTGGGAGGAAAGCCGAAATAATACTTGAAAGCTCTGGTAAAGTTCTTTACGTTCGAATACCCTACGATTTTACTTACCCGTTGTACAGAGTACTGAGGATCCATGAGAAGTTGTCTAGCCTTTTCCATTCGCAGTTTCATTAAGTATTCTGAAAAGGGAACTCCAGTTCTTTCTTTGAAGAAAGAACTGAGGTAATTGGGATTCATTCCTACTAGAGATGCCACTCTCTGGAGGCAAGCATGATCGAGGTTCCCTTGCAGGTAGGTCCTAATCATTTGAATCGTTGGATCCAGAGTACCGTTGAGGGCTCCATCGTTCTTAAAATAGGTTTCCCTTTCAGCATCCAGTTCATTTTTTATTCGGTGTAAACAATCCAACAGTTCCTGAAAGTTTGGAGGTTTTAGGAGGTAATCCCGGACCCCATATCGAAAGGCTTCTTTTGCATACTCGAACTTTCGGTAGGCACTGAGAAAAACCATACGAGTGGGTAAAGATAGCTCTTGTACTTTCTTCGCAAACTCTAGCCCGGAAATTCCGGGCATTCGGATATCACAAAGGATCAGATCCACTAGTTGTTGCTGGATGAATCGCAGAGCCTCCTGCCCTGTTTCTACCTGTCCTGCTACGACGAACCCTCCTTTTTCCCAGGGAAAGTATGTGGAAAGATTCGTCAGAATATCTCGCTCGTCATCTACAAGGAGGAGGGTATACATAGGGAAAGTATAGAGATACAGATGAGGGCTGTCAAATCCTGAAGAAATGATACCTTTTCTGAATGTTTCATTCCTTACAGCTACTAATAAGGGAAGATACAATCAAAGATTGAAAAGATTCTAGTAAGGGAGGCGTGATATGGTTAAAAAAATCGGACTTCTACTGATCTCTATCTTTGTGCTGAGCTCGGTAGCTATGGCAGCAGGCAAGAGTGAAACTGCTAAGCCGCGGAAAGCGGAGATCAAGATTATTTGGTGGGGGTCCCAGACCCGCCATGAAGGGACTATCAAGGTGATCGAACTGTACAAGAAGACTCACCCGAATGTGGACATTACATACGAATTTTCCAGTTGGGCAGACTACTGGACTAAGGTTACTACCATGGCTGCAGGAGGTCAGCTACCGGATGTAATGCAACAGGATTACGCTCGGATAGCCGAATGGGTAAAGAGAGGGTTGCATGTACAATTGGACGAGTATGTGACAAAGAAGATCATCGATACGACAAATATCGAACCATCTTTGATCGACACTGGGCGAATCGATGGGAAACTCTGGGCTATCAACCTTGGGTCCAATTCCCATTCGATGATCCTGGATGCAGACATGTTCAAAAAGGCAGGGATTCCTCTTCCACCCAAGGATTGGACCTGGGAAGATTTTGAAAAGATTGCCCTCCAGCTCCGCGAGAAATTGGGAATCTATGGATACGGAGTTCATATGTGGAACGACCAGATCTGGAAAGCGATCTATATTTCGAGAGGGGAATGGATCTATGCTCCCGATAACAAATCGATCGGGTATAAGGACGACACCCCCTTTATACAGTATCTGGAAATGATGAAACGTTTAGTGAAAGCGGGTGCCATGACACCGAGGCAGGAAGAAATATCCCAGTACGCGGGTGGAACCCAACCCGAACAGACGCCAATTATTTTCGGGAAAGCAGCCATGCAACATCAGTGGAGCAATCAGCTGAGTGCAGTAGACAAAGCATCGGGTGGAAAGAGAAACTTTGTTCTCTATCCGTTGCCTAGGGTCAAAGGTGGTAAATCCGCTAACTACATAAAAGCCTCACAGTACTTCTCTGTTTCTTCCCAATCCAAGTTCCCTGAGGAAGCGGCTCGATTCATCGGTTTCTTCACCAATGATATTGATGCGAACAAGATTTTGATGGCTGAACGTGGAGTTCCTATTTCTTCCAAGGTTCGGGAAGCTCTTCTGCCCCTGCTTCCTCCTGTGCAGAAGGAAGTGTTCAGTTTCGTGGAGTATATTTCCAAAACGGGAAGTCCCTGCCCACCCCCAGATGCTCCCAGACATGGTGAGCTAATCAATAACCTTTATCAACCTGAGGTAGTTGATAAAGTGTTGTTCGATATCATTGACCCTGTTACTGCGGCAAAGATCCTTAGGGAACGAGGAAACGCTATTCTTTCTAAAAACTAAGCAATAGAAGTTTGGGAGGACCAGACTTTGATTCTGGTCTTCCAGTTCTTATTTCGTTCAATGATCCTAATGTGAAAACCAAGGTGTAGGATGAGAGACCCCTTATCGAAAACTCGAAAGGCGAGAGACGCGAGGGATGGTTATGGATTCATCTCTCTCTGGTTGTTTGGATTCTTTGCGCTTACATTGATCCCCTTATTGTTTTCTTTCTTTCTATCCTTTACAGACTATGACTTACTAACTCCTCCTGTTTGGTCCGGTCTGAATAATTTCAAGACCATGTTCACGAAAGATCCGCGGTACTGGAAGTCGGTATTTGCCACGTTCTACTATGCGATAGCTGCTGTACCTCTTCGTCTTGTCGTTGCTTTGGGGGTAGCGATGATACTCAACACGAATCGAAGAGGGGTTTCCCTGTATCGAGCTCTCTATTATGCACCCTCTATTGTGGGAAGTAGTGTGGCTGTGGCGGTCATGTGGCGGCAATACTTTGGTACCGAGGGAATTTTCAATGCTCTCTTACGGGCAGTAGGAATACCGTCCAATATCTCATGGACGGGAGATCCGCGGTTCGCCATCTGGACTTTGATCTTGCTGGCAGCTTGGCAATTCGGTTCTCCCATGCTCGTATTCCTATCCGGGCTGAAGCAGATCCCCAATGAACTGTACGAATCCGCCTCGATCGATGGAGCTTCAGGAATACGAAAATTCTTTCGAATCACTCTACCTCTTCTTTCCCCAGTGATTCTGTTCAACCTGATCATGCAGATGATCCACGGGTTGATCGTATTTACCCCCGCACTCATCATTACCGGAGGCCAACCCCTCGATACAACCAACTTTTACGCGTTGTACCTCTACCGGAGGGGATTCGAGACCTTCGAGATGGGGTATGCTTCTGGAATGGCATGGGTTCTACTGGTGGTTATTGCTCTATTTACCTTTATCATATTCAAGACTTCTTCTCAGTGGGTTTTTTACGAAGCAGAAAAAGGGCGATAGCATGGGACACGCAACTACACCTTTCAAGAAAAAAATACATACGATGCTATTTCATCTCTCGGTGGGAGCCTTCGCTTTCTTGATGATCTACCCTATTCTCTGGTTAGCGGCAAGTTCCTTCAAGCCAGGAGGAGAGATTTGGTCTCGAGTTCTCTCCCTTATTCCACAGCATCCAACATTTGAAAATTATATGAACGGATGGAAGGGTTTCGGAGGCATAACCTTCGGCACTTTTTTTAAAAATTTTTTCATTATTGCTGCTCTCGAAACTCTCTTTGTGGTAACTTCATCAACCATCGTGGCCTATGGATTTGCCAGAATCGACTTTCCAGGTAAGAACCTCTGGTTTTCCTGTATGCTAGCTACCTTGATGCTGCCTGTCCAGATCAAGATCATTCCTCAGTATATCTTTTTCGGGTATCTGAAATGGATCAACACGTTCCTGCCTTTGATCGTACCGAAACTTTTCGGGGAAGCTTTCTATATATTTATGATGATGCAGTTCATCCGGGGAATTCCAAAGGAACTGGATGAGGCGGCTGAGATCGATGGATGTGGTAGGCTGTATACCTTCACCCACATTCTTCTGCCTCTGTTAAAGCCTCCCATGTTTACCGCAGCTATCTTCAGTTTTTACTGGTCCTGGGGTGATTTCCTTGCCCCGTTGATCTACCTGAACAATCCAAAACTCTATACCCTCTCCGTGGCTTTGCGTTCCTTCGCCGATCCAGGAGGGATGACAGATTGGGGAGCCATTTTCGCCATGTCGTTCCTTTCGTTGGTGCCAGTACTGGTCCTTTTCGTGAGTTTCCAGCGGTACCTGACGCAGGGGATCGCTTCCACTGGACTGAAGGGATAGTACAATATCCCTCAAGTTGCACTTTTATAGTACCATATAGAAATGAGTACCATGTACATAGGTATTGTAGGAATCGGGGGATATGGAACTAGGTATGTAGAGATCGTTCTGGATGCTGGAGAACAACATGGAGTTGTCTTTAGCGGAGCGATCGATCCTATGCCAGAAACGAGCCCCTATGTTGAGGAGTTAAAAAAAAGGCACATACCGATTTACCCTTCTTTGGCGAAGTTCAATGAACAGAACAAGGCCGACTTGATAGTAATCTGTTCGCCGATTCATTACCATGCAGAGCAAGGCACTCTAGCTATGGAACATGGAAGCCATGTCCTCTGCGAGAAACCATTATGTGCAACGATTCAAGAAGCTCAAACCCTTCTAAACGTGCGGAACCAAACGGGAAGAACCTTTGCCGTAGGATTCCAATGGGCCTACGATCCAGC
This sequence comes from uncultured Spirochaeta sp., assembly GCA_937140905.1. GTDB lineage: Bacteria > Spirochaetota > Spirochaetia > DTKZ01 > DTKZ01 > DTKZ01. The sequence continues at coordinate 2,956 of CAKZQO010000307.1, read as the reverse complement.
CTTTCGTCGATTAAAGGCGGATGTGCTGGCAGGAAAGTTGGGCAAGCCGAACGGCTTGTACAGCCTGGTGCTCTGGCCAAGGAGTACTAAATATTTTGCTCGACCCTGGGCTGGGAGAATGAAAACGACAGACGGCAAATGGGTGTTGGATAGTGTGGCGAATAACGCCGCTGCCCATTTCCTCCATGCCATGCTTCACCTCATAGGCCCAGAAGAAACAACTAGTTCGTTTCCTCAGGAGTTAATTGCAGAACTGTATCGGGCAAATGAGATCGAGACGTTCGATACGATAGCCATGCGACTTGTTACCGAGACAGGGGTCGAAGTTGGTTTCTATGCAAGTCATGCGGTTATAGAGGAGAGAGGGCCCCTATTTCGGTTTGAATTCGAAAGAGGAACTGTGTTCTACAACGATCCTTTGGTCCCTGAGAGTCGAGAGAAGTTGGTGCTTAAAACACATTCGGGGCGTATCATCGACTATGGAACTCCTTCTCATTCAAGTCTCCAGAAATTATGGGTTGTGGTAGATTCGATCAGAAATGGGGGCGCGATTCTTTGCCCTATCGAATCGGCTCTTGCTCATACGGTTTGCGTCCATGGAGCGCACACATCCATGCCAGAGGTTGTGCTTTTCCCAGCTCGTTGGGTCCACAGGGACAGGGAACTGCTCTGGGTGGAAGGATTGAACGAAACACTCCTTTCTTGTTATCAAATGGGTATGTTACCTTCTGAGTTGAAAGTCTCTTGGGCTCGACAAGGTAAGAAAGTTTATCTGTCAAAACCTCAATGATCCGGTTACGAACTCGGCTGATTCTATACTTTTCTCTGGTCATAGTTTCCACTCTGCTCATGGTATGGGTTGTCTCCTATAGAGGAATCCGCACTATTTTAGAGGCACGAGTTAGTGAAGCCGCAGTAGAGACTTTGAAGCAGATCCACAAGAACGTTTCTTTAGTACTCTCAGGTATTGAGGACCTTTCTCTATTCATCATATCTAATCCAGACATTCGAAGGTTCTGTAAATTGTCCCCAGCGCAGTTGATGAAAGAAGCGAAACAGATCCAGGATACAATCGAAATGTTTTCGAATCTCGCTAACAATCCTGATTCCTATATTTTTTCCATCAATATCTATGGGTATAACGGACTCCGGTTCGAAACCGCAGGCACCTCCATAGGAGTCGGAAATCTGGAGAGAGTACGTATTTTAGAAGAGACACTTCCCGACGATGGTAGATACGTGGTTTCTACCACGTATCAAAGGCATTTTTTGCAGTATGGGGAAAAATACATCCTCTCTTTTTACAGAAAATTGAGAGATATCTATGATCTATCGAGCCGTTTGGGAGTTCTTAGAATAGACATAGATGAAAGAAAGATCAATCGGATATACCGTGATCTTCGCTTGGGATATACCGGATATGTCTTTATTACCGATCAAGAAGGATATGTTGTTTCCAGTACCGATACTGAATTGATTGGGAAGAATATCCGGAACTCCGAACGGTACAGGCAGGCATTCCAAGGGGGGGATGGATACTATCGGAATCAAGAACCGGGAATGGAACTTCTTGTTACGTACCATACTTCTCCACATAGAAATCTGGTCCTTATTGGGAGTGTTCCTTTTCAGGAACTCACCTATGAACTCAAAATCCTCGAACGTACCCTAATGGTTGTGTTCCTTATAGCATTGTGTGCTGCTGTCTTACTCTATTCCTTCCTTTCCTTCCGAATAACTCGGCCTTTGCAGGTCTTGGCAGATGCATTACTCCAAATCGAGAGAGGGAACTTCGAGATCCAGGTGAACATCGATCGAAAGGACGAAATAGGTGCCCTAGCAGATGGATTCAATCGGATGTCCTCTGAGTTGAAACGGATGATCCAGGAAGTCTATGTCAGCAAACTTGCTAGGAAAGAAGCAGAATTACGCTCTCTCTATGCGCAAATCCATCCTCATTTCTTGTATAATAGCTTGGACATGATTTACTGGACTGCACGATTAGAGAAGGCGGAAAAAACAAGTATAGCGGTCGGTGCTTTGGCTAAGCTTTTTAGACTGGGTTTGAATAGGGGAAAGGAATTTACGACGATCCGGAACGAACTGGAACACATCCGTAACTATGTACTCATCCAGTGTATGCGATATGATCACCCTCCGGAGGTTTTTATTCAGGTAGACTCCGATCTAGAGGAATACTATGTCTTGCACTTTATTCTACAGCCGATCGTAGAGAACGCCTTTATTCATGGAATTGCGGAGATAGAGCATCCTGGGCGTATTGAGATTCGAGCTTTGAAGCAAGATCAACGAGTGGTCTTCTTAGTAAAGGATAATGGAATTGGGATGGACAATGATAAGATCGTACAGATTTTTCGGGGACAGGAACGACAGCAATCCTCCTATGGGATATGGAATGTACACGAGCGGATCCAACTCCACCACGGTAAAGCTTTCGGAGTACGGATCCATAGCACTCCAGGAGCTGGAACGGAAGTTCGAATCGAGGTCCCTTTTGTGAAAGAGGAACCCCATGAGTCATGAGCTGCGGGTTCTCATTGTAGATGACGAGAAGATGGTAAGGGAAGGAATCATGGAGACTCTCCCATGGGATGAGCTTCACATCCGGGTAGTCGGAACAGCATCGAACGGCCGAGATGCGTTGGAACTGGTACGAGAACTGAAACCGCATATCGTTCTTACAGATGTTCGGATGCCATTCCTCGATGGATTAGGGCTGATCGAGTTGATCCGCCAGGAAGCTCCCCAGATAAAAACCATCATTCTCAGTGCGTACGATGAATTCGAATATGCCCGAAAGGCATTGCAGTTGGGTGCTGTGGACTATCTGATCAAACCGGTTCAAGCGGAGGAGTTATCGAGAATTCTTTCTAAGACGGTAGAGTCTTTCGAGGAGGATTTAAAGAAGGAGATCTTCCTCGGCGATATCCGGAAA
>CAKZQO010000306.1 GCA_937140905.1 uncultured Spirochaeta sp. | reverse complement strand
GAGGATATCTATCTTTCAGACTACCAAACGATGGGGGAATTGAAGGAAGGACTGAAGCGGTACTTTGCCTTTTACAACGGGCAACGGTTCCACCAGTCCCTGGAGTACCGTACCCCAGATGAGGTGTATGGATCACACTTTGTTCAGGGGCAGTCTCTGGAGGAGGCTGCATGAGACACGGCAGGAAGGAGGCATCTCATAAACTAGTCCCAATTTTGTATTGACAAATGGGCTCACCTCACTCTTCTAGTCACAGTACCGAAAGAAATCTTAAAAAGATTTCTTCCAATTATAATATTCTTTTAAATCATTTTCATGTGGGATACTCTTAAATTCAATTAATTCTTCCCAGCTTATAAAAGTAGCAGAATTATCAATCATTTCTAATCCAACTAATAATGTTATGATTTTATGATTAGGAAATAATTTACTGCCAATTTTATTAGCCCATTCATTTCTTATTTGTATTTGATCTTTATCCTTATCTTTACCTTGATTCTGTCCTATTTGAGATTTATATTTACATTCAATTAGAATTATGTATTTTTCACTTTGAATAAACACATCGATTTCCGGACCACCGGAAACAAAAGTTTCGGGATGTGGCAATCTTGTCCATAAATTTATGTTACAGTATTTTTGATTACCCTCATATTTTAAATGTTTCAATAATTCATTTAAAAAATCAGTTTTTACTTCATTGCTACATTTTGAAATATATCCAAAAAGAGACCATGTTAAAGCATCTTCAGAATTGATGGATTGCAGGTCAGTATAATACCCTAATTCTTTAATTAATTCTGATTGTGCGGAATGGTCAAAATCGTTTATATGAATGCTCTTATATAGACGACCAACAATTTCCACAGGAGGCCAAATAATATTTTCGGGAATTAAAAGATTGTCTTTGTAAGACGTAACCGCGTATGATAGTCCCTTTGATTTTATGACCTTAATTTTATCTTTATTAAACACAAAAAAATCCTTTCGGCATTGTGCCTAACGTCTCGCGAGTACCCGGAGTTGGCGACCAACGGGAGCCAATTTGTGCGAAATGAAGTGAAGTCGGGTAATCCCCATTATGTGCTTTGCCGTGACTATTCATTTACAAATATCTTCTTACTTTATTTTTATAATTGATATATTCAGCTCCAAATCTTTTTTCCAAAAATGCTTCTTCTCCTTTAATTATAAAATGGTAAATAATTATGGAATATAAAGAAAATATCAATACTATTAAGTTAGCGTTTATTAATACAGAAGATATTGTAAATAGATTAAATCCGATATACATAGGATTCCTGCTAAATCTATATAAACCTATTTTAATAAAAGTAGTATTTTCATTTGGTAATCCTAAACGAGTTGACTTACCTAAATTAATCAGGCTGAATATTGTAAAAAATAAACCAATCGATAAGGTTAGATATGAAATATAATCAAGCCATATAAATGAAATCATTTTGATATTAATAATATTTAGAAATGATAAAACATATAGTATCCAAATAATATATCCAACTATTTTCCCAGAATAAAACCAAAATGGATGAATTGTTTCTTTTCCAATAATTTTCATAAATATTATGCCTCCCAAATATTTATTTGCCATGGCATCGCGCACAACGTTCCGCGGTTATGTGACGTGGCCCTGAGTCCAACAGGGCCGAAGGGCCATATGGCTGAGGTGCACGTTGCAGCGCGCCGAAGCCCGAGCCGTTCCGAAGCAGCGACGAAGCACTATAACCGCTGTTATGCGTCATTGCGTAAAACATTTTCAAGTTTGTTCATTTGGACATTGTATTCAGGCATTGTATCCAAAGTGAAAACCATGAATAATGGCATTCCCAATCTGGTTGGCTTTATCCGTGAGAAACAATAATATTGCAAGTTGAAGCTCATATTTAAATGATGTTGGTAATTGATCCAGACCTGAATCCATGTATACACTGACGATTGGATCCGTATCTTGAAGCCAGCTATAGCCATCTATGAAACCAACAGTCTGTGGTCGTTTGGTAGATAGATTGATATACACTTCAACACCATGTCCTAGATCTTGTGATAGGTCCTTCTTTTTCCAAACAACTTGCATATCGAACTCCTTCTGATCGTAACTATATGGAACTAAATCAAGTTAAAGAACATCAATAGATGGAATAGTATTACTTAATCTCAAACCTAATAATTTCAACGGGCTTATTTGAAATCTCAGACAATGCCGCAAAGTACTCACGTTGCATTCCATGGAGTTTTTCTCCAATCCACTTTGTTTCAACAAACCGAAAATCGAGGAAGTCTGAGCTATATACGAATAGATCAGGACATTGCTGTCGGGATGGAAAACCGAAATCAGAAGGGTTTTTCATGAGATGGTAGAGATCATCTGAGATCAAACCGTTACTCCGGAAGCGCGTGATGACTTCATACTTTCTACCCCTTTCTTTGAAAACACCATACTTCTCAATGAGACTTAGCCACTCATTTTCATGATAGATTATAATTGCACATGCCCATTCCAGGAAGTGATGTTGTTTTTGATTGCTTGCATTGTGAAAATCTTGTTCATCAAAAAGATGCCTGTACGTTTGATACCATTCATTAATAAGAGAAACATTGAGGAACTTTTCATGCATGTTTCTCTCAATCTGTATTACCCTATTGTCAACCATTCTTTTACTCTCAAAGTGGGATAGTAAACATTTCCTAGTCAGTACAGGATTCAGACACTGTTCCTATTATCCTAAATTGGTCGACCATATCACCTGTGTCTTGGGTAATCGATACTCAATGGAGCATAACGAGCGAGTGTATGTGCCGTAAGGGATTGCGGCGCAGTTTCCTGTCCACCGTTACGAAGGTTTGAGCGGGCTACAACGCCAGCATACCCACTAAAACCCTTATGCCATATACACTTTGTGGTGCGTTGGTGCATTTTATCTCTCTGCAATTACTAACATTTCATAGTCTTCTGTTTTTAATTTGTCTTCACGGGAAAACGCCCCAAGAGTCGCACCAAAAATCTCAATCTTTGTGAATCCCAAGGTTTTCAGCAACCAGGTAATTTCACAAGGTAAATAATATCTCTCATTACATTCGAGTTCCTTTTCCACTCCGTTGTCATCTATGACCTTTGTAATATTGTAATCTCTGAATGTCATTAAATCAAAATTTTTGCTATTGTATGTAGCGTTTCCCTCAACGACTCCCTTTGCATGAAAATCGTTTATTGAGTGATACAAAGGAAATAATCCATTTAATGTTGTGAATATGAATTTTGCCTTGTCCTTTAGCGATTTTGAAACATTCTTTAAAATTTCATAATTCATTTCGTCTGTTTCCATTAAAGGAAAAGCTCCCTCGCAAATCATTATTGCAACATCAAATTGCTTATTAAACGGCAAATTCCTTGCATCATATTTTAAGAAATCAACCTGTACCTTGTTTAGTTTTGCTTTCTCTCTTGCCTTCTTTAATAAAGACTCCGACAAATCAATGCCAGTAACTGAATAACCTCTTTTTGCCAATTCAATCGAATGGCGACCTGTTCCGCACCCTATGTCAATTATCTTTAATGTTTTATTGAAAGCAATTTCTTTTTCAATAAAATCACATTCGCCAATCGTTCCTTTTGTAAAAGATTCATTGTAATACTTCTCTCCGTAATTTTCGAATAAAGTTTCGTACCATGGTTTTTTGTTCATTACTATCTCCGTTTATGTTATTTACTCTATTGTAGGTGTTGTTTTTGCATGACGCACAACTCTCTTTCTCTTCACGCAATTCTTACTTATATACCCGCCCGCCATCCAGAATCCAGCAATTCATGCATATAACCGGTAGCCTCCTCCCCTTCCTCTCTTCACAATCCATCCAATGGACTCCGTATGTTCCGGATATCCCGATTGCTCACATGGGTGTATCGCTCTGTCGTACGCGTACTTTTATGCCCCAGGAGTTCCTGGATATACCGCAAATCCGTTCCATCCTCTAATAGGTGTGTGGCGAAACTGTGTCGGAGCGAATAGATACTGACCTTCTTCTGGATACTCTCACGTTCAGCGGCTTGGTAAAAGATTTCCTGTGCGCTTCGTATGGAGAGATGCGAATCAAAATCCGCGCCCGGGAATAGCCAGTCCCGGATCAGAAACCGGGAACGGTACTCCGGAAAGTCCCGAATCTCGACCATAGATTACAGAAAAGGATAGTAGAGGCCTCTGGGTTTGCCAAATTTCATCTTTCCATCGCCCGCCTTCTTAACTCCGCGGGCATTTTTTCGATGGCATACCTGAGAGCGGTACGGGGCATGCGGGCTTTCCGGTTCATCACGAAGTCGAACACTTCCGCCTGATGGGTCTGGCTCGCGACCTTTAAAAGCCAGCCGTTCCCTTTCTGCACCATGTCCTCCGGATCGAGGAGAAGCGAATCGGCGATGGAGAAGGCTTCGGCAAGGAACTTTCCCTTGCGGACCGGGATGATGAGGGAAACGGCCGACGCCCTCCGCACCCAGCGGTTTTCCGATCGTGCCCAGTTCAGAAGACGCGCCACGTATGTAGGATACCGCTCCAGGAAAGCTCCCACCGTGTGGTTACAGAGGGTATCGCATACCGCCCAGTTGGTCACGTACCGGTCCACCCAGCCCTCGAACACAAAGAAATCGTCCGGGGCATATGCGCCATGCAGGGCGTAGGACCAGTGGCAGGCCACGAACCCTTCTTCCAGGTATCCGCTTGAAAGGAGTTCTTCGCAGTAGGAAAAGACCCTCCCCTTCCCCTCCTTCCGGATGTCCCTGAAGATAGCTTTCGCCATTTTCTCCACCCGGGGAGCTTTGACCCCGTGAAGACGCACCTCCTCTTTGAAGAACCGGCTTCCGCTCTTCCGGACCTCCTCGCTACCCTCCCGTGAGAGCGCTTCCCGCACTTTCTCCACGATGTTCGACATGGAGGCAGTATACAGGAACAAGGACTCTGCTTCTACGTAGGATCTACGGTATTGGAAATATTTTTCTTCTTCGACTAAGATTGATGTATCACTAAAAGTACCAAAGGGTTTCTCGAAAAGGAGGTATGGAATGGTTTACGCTTTTTCTTTCTGGGAACGTCGGACTGTCAGATCCCTTGCGATTCTTGGAATCCTCGCGTTGTGCTCATGCTCTTTATCAGGCTCAGGAGGAGGATCTAATGATGGGGGGACCTCGGATGGAAACGCTCCGGTCATAACTAGTGCCGCGAAAGGGTACTTTACCGAAGGAATAGCCGGCACCTTTGCCATCACGGCAACTGGCAACCCTGTCCCTACCATCACCTGTACAGGAAGCTTGCCGCAGGACGTAACTTATAATTCCTCCACCCATCTCTTGAACGGGACGCCGGCCGCGGGAACTAAAGGGAGCTACCCGCTGAGCGTCACCGCCCGGAATGGAGTGTCCCCGGACGCGACACAGGCCTTTACGCTGGTCGTTGTAACCTCGGGTACCCTGGATGAAACCTTCGGTACCGGCGGGAAAGTTACCACATCCTTCGGAACCAACCATGATGAGATCGATTGCCTGGCCATCCAGCAGGACGGTAAGATCCTTGCGGCCGGGTCTTCGTACATCGGATCTTACTATGATTTTGCCTTGGCCCGATACAATACGGACGGAACCCTCGACGCTAGCTTCGGCACCAGTGGCAAAGTTACCACCCCCATTGGAACCCAGAGTGATAATGCGTATGGGATCGCCCTTCAAACGGATGGGAAGATTGTGGTAGCCGGTTCCGCGACTACCTCTTTTAACTCCGACTTTGCCCTGGTTCGGTACAACACGAACGGGACTCTCGACACCAGCTTCGGCACCGGTGGCAAGGTCACCACCCCCATTGGATCTGCTGCGGATACAGCAAACGCGGTCGCCCTTCAGGCGGATGGGAAGCTTGTGGTGGCAGGGTACTCTAACAATGGCACGTACAATGACTTCGCTCTTGTACGTTATAACTCAGACGGAAATCTCGACTCCACCTTTGGTACCGGAGGTAAGGTCACTACCCCTGTCGATTCTGGTCATAGTTATGCGTACGGTATCGTGATCCAACAGGATGGGAAGATCGTCCTGGCAGGGTACTCGTACAACAGTTCGAATGAAGATTTTGCCCTCGTTCGGTATAACACCAATGGGACTCTCGACACTACGTTCGGCACCAACGGTAAGGTTGTAACGCAGATAGGAACCTATCATGAATCTGCCCACGGTATTGCCATCCAGTCCAACGGAGAGATCGTAGTGGGAGGGTATATCCTTCCCAGTTCCAGTTCCTACAAGGACTTCGCTCTCACGCGGTACTGGCCATAGGGAACACCGCGCTCTGCCCACATAGATGCTCCAACAGGGACCATCTTTGGATCGTGATACAATAAAAGGTAGGATTCGGATAGTCCATCCCTAAAAAGGAGGTGACACATGAAACGAATCCTGCTCGTTGGGTTCCTCCTCATCCTCTGTGCCTGCCTGCTATTCTCCGAGGAAGAACAGAAAGAAAAGAAGATCGCCCTTCCCATTGTGTTGAACCTGGTACCTGGGTTGGGGATCGGTTCCTTTACACAGGGGGATACCTTAGGAGGGGTTATTTGTCTAGTGGGGGACCTAGTGGGGGGTGGGCTCATCGCATTCGGTGTATTCGGAACCTTTGGGTACCTGGCGATGGAAACAGTCACGTTGACCATGTACGAGGGTAAATGGGACATGGAGAAGGCCCGGAACATGATCCTGATCGGCCTTCCCATTTTCATGGCCACGAAAGTCTTCGGTATCCTTCGCCCTATCTGGTATGGCGTGTCCTATAATAAGAAGCTGCGGGAAGAGCGGGTTTCGATCCTGCCCGGCCTACAGTACACCAGTATTTCGACAGGATACGTAAGGGGCATACCCTGCATCCAGCTATCGATCCGGTTCCCCTAAACAACTTGATGGGTTGGATCCTCATTCTTGCGCGGTTTCCCGTTCCCCTATATCTTTAGAGGTGTTCTATGTTCGATTTTACGGGAAGGGGGAAGGAGGCGTGTACTGTATGAACCGGCATCTTTGGATCAAAGGGCTTTTTCTAGGGATAGGACTATGGATCTCTT
>CAKZQO010000305.1 GCA_937140905.1 uncultured Spirochaeta sp. | reverse complement strand
TTACCTGTACGATGGACCCGACGGAAAGATGGATTTCCCCTCTCTCCTCAGCGAAATCGTACACCGGTATTCAGACATTCCCTGGATTCGGTTCCTTACTTCCCATCCGAAAGATCTTTCAAAGGAAGTAATTGATTGTTTGGCTACCTATCCGCAACTCTGTAAACATCTCCACCTTCCTGTGCAGCACGGTTCAAATCGAATTCTACGTCTGATGAATCGAAAGTATGATAGGGAATTCTACCTTCATTTAGTGGATCGTTTACGCGATCAGGTACCTTCGATTTCCCTAACTACCGATATCCTCATCGGGTTTCCTAGTGAAACAGAAGAAGACTTCCAGGCTACCCTGGACCTTATGGAAGCTGTACGGTTCGATGATGCCTTCACCTATTATTACAATCCCCGAGAAGGTACCGAAGCGTACAAACTTAAAGACGATGTGCCTCTAGAGGTGAAACTAGAGCGACTCCAGGTGGTGATCGATCTCCAGCGCCGTATCGGAAGGGAAAATAAGAAGAAGCGGATCGGGAGTAGGGTTAAAGTATTGGTTGAAGAAGTGTCGAAAATGAAGAGTACCGAATTGCTCTGTCGGACGGAGCGGGACGAGATGGTAGTAGTACCAGGCCCTGCTGAATGGATCGGCACCTTCCGGGAGGTAGAACTTTTATCCTTGAAAGGAAATACGTTTAAGGGAAAGGATACAGGATGGGGAAATTCCTAGGGTATACGCTTGGTTTGCTTCTTTTTTTCCAAACGATCCTTTTCTCCGAACCATTGGGAGAAGCTAGAAAAGCCGAACAAAAGGAAGACGTTGAGAAGACCTTCACGGGGCACATGAAATGGATAGAATCCCAAAAGGATCTGGACAGGCAAATGGAAACCCTATTCAAGGCTATCGATGGGATGCCGGACTTGGACCGTAGCCTTAAATTGCTCAATAAGGCTGTCGAAAAATTGAAGGATCCCGCCAATCGCAGTCGTGTACTCGCTCATCAAGCATCTCTATGGGAACGGATGGGTGCTTTCGAACCGGCAGAACGGGCCTATCGGGAAGCATACGAAACCCATCCTATCCCCTCATCCCTTCCTTTTCTAGTACGTTCTTCCTGTCTTCTCTATGAATTAGGGGAGTTGGAAAAGAGTGAAAAACAGATTCGCTTGGTATTGAGTCAGACTGAGAAACCTGAGGATCGTTGGGAAGCTCAATTTCATCTGGCAAGAATCTTTGCCATCACGGATCGTTTGTCCGATGCATTGACGGTGGGGAAACGTCTGTTGGAAGAAACTGCTTCGTATGGCAAAGATCCTCAAACTCTACTCTATTTCCTCTATACGGTAACAGAGGCGTTGGGGATGAAAAAAGAACAGGATACCTATAGGGCAGCCTTGGAAAAAAATGGGGGATTGTTGAAACACTTCATTTTTTCCGATGAAAAAGAAAAAAGTAAGATTACCCCATTACCGTTACCCTCTCTTTTCTTCAGTCGGATCCCTAGGGATACGGCATTCGATCATGGGAAAGCGGCCCCTCTCCCTAGTACCCTATCTTCTCCTTCTCCTCCTCCTCGAAATGGAGGAGCTACTGCGATTTCTCCTTCCTCTCCCAAGGCTACAGGTATCCAGGTAGGATCTTTTTCTCACAAAGAGAATGCAGAATACTTGGCAAAGGATCTACAGGCATTTGGATTCTCTGCCTTGGTTAAGCAGAGTCAAAGGAAGGATGGATCGTTCCTATATCGAACGATTGTGCCTCTCCGTTTGGATCCTCCGGATAATCCACAAACAATCCTCGTTAAATTAAAGGAACATGGATTCGAAGGGTTCTTTCTTTTCGAACCGAATGGAGAGTAGCTCTAGTTTCCAATGATTTGAAACAGTCGTAGGGAATCACCGGATTGGACAGTTACTTTTGATGCTCTAACGTTCACTGGGGTGAGAGTTAGGTTTCGAAAGATTTGGGAACCTTTCTTTTCTTCTTTCAGTACTATACTGTAAGATCGTAGAAATTCCAGGAGTCCGTTAGGTTTTAATGCTTTCAATTCTAATATGGATTGGTCCTGAAAGGAGTATACGATGAATGCTCCGTTGTACCGTTTTTCTTTTTCTACAAGTACGAAAGAGGTTCCCTGAAAGGATAGCTCAGTTCCTAGCTCGTTCTTGAAGGTTCCTTCCAACTGAATAGGCGAAAGTGAAACTTTGGGTGTTCGGGAGGAAATGTAGAGGTTCTGCAATTCTTTGCTCAGTTTCTTATAGGTACTACTCCACGTATCATCGATGCTACGAACCTGGAGTTCCACTGTATCCATCCCCAGTACAGAAATAGAGATCTGTTTCTGGATGCTAGGGATCGCTTCGTTGTGAGCATTGATGTATAACCCCCTATAGATGGTTCTGTAGGAGGATCGCCATACGAGAATCTCTTGCATCTCTTTGTTATAGAACACGATTCGTCTAGAAAGAGGATCGAAATGCACCATTTCTTGCTGTAAGTTGACAGGTGGATTCTTGGCATCCGTACTGATCCGATACCAAGGACCGGAGAGGAACTGTTCGAAAGCCTCTGCATCTTTGGCAAAAAGTTCAGCCAATTGCTTTTCCGCCTGGATTTGGCCTGGGACTTTTTCCTGTCCACCTAATACATACCGCAGTTCCCTCTGGTTCCAGTAATAGGTATACTTTATGAGGTCCATAAAATTGGACGATTCAGGATCTCGGGTAAATACATAAATGAGGAAACTAGGATCGTTTTTTTGGAGCAACCGATACGCTTCCGATCTCGGTTGTTCTTGGATCTCGATAGATCCATTGGAGGATAGGGAAAAGATCGAAGTGTAGTATAACCCTAGTCCTTGAGGAGGTAGGGTTTTTCTGAAAATATCCAGGGTCTGTTCTCCCTTATTATTCCTTCCCATGCAAATGATCTCGGGCACATGATCCCCGAGAATATCGGCCGTGTAGAGAGTGAAGTTGCGATTATTGGTAGCTAATGTTTTTCCTATCCATACAGGGATATACGTGTTACGGACCGTATCGAAGTCCACAACCAGGATTTGGATTCGATCTTCCGGATCGTTCTTCTTCTTGAACACGATGATCTGTTCGTCCAGTTGATCAATGTCCAGATTCGTATCCAGAACCTGGATCACGTAATCATCCGGCTGAAGAGAAACAAGCACTTTGCTCTGTACGGAATTTTCAGGATGGCTCCCCGGAGAATTGACAGAGCTTACTGACTGGGAGATTCCGGAGGCCTTTGGGGAAGGCTTTGGAGAGGTTGGCGCAGTTTTCCTCGCCGAGCACTCGATGAAGACAATCGAAAGGATTAAAAGTAGGCCCAGTGGTAACCGTATCCCTCTCATACGTCACCGTATTGTACCCTTAGTGCTTGGTAAGAATCCATACCCTATCTTTGACAAAGACCGTTTTTTTTGACAGAATACTGTATGGAATCTCAAAAGAGAAACCTTTTTCAAAATCTTTCCCCATTGGATCATCGGTACTACCTGGCGAACCAAGAAGCCTTCGACGCTCTGGGAACCCATCTCAGTGAGGAAGCCTCGATCCGGTATTTGGTTCGGGTAGAGGTAGCATTGCTTAAGACCCATCTTTCCCAGAGGAATGCCCTGGATCCTTCTCTGGAAAAACAACTCTCTCGGTTGGAATTTAGTATTCCCCCAGATGAGGTGTATCGGGAGGAAGAGAAAACCCAGCACAACATTCGGGCGCTGGTAAACGTGCTGAAACGGTACGTTCCAGCAGAAATCTCCAATCTGGTGCACGCAGGAGCTACATCGGCAGATATTCTAGATACTGCCATGGCCCTCAGGGTTAAGGATGCCATTCGGAAAGTAATTCTTCCAAAACTCCTCGAATTGCTCTCCGAAATGATCCAATTTGTGGAACGGGAAGCCTCCACACCTCAGGTAGGTAGAACCCATGGACAACATGCTGTTCCCATCACACTAGGGTTCTGGATGGCAGAGTTTGTCTCTCGGTTAGGAAAGTCAGTGTTGGAACTGGATCGCCTTTCTAACGATCTCAGGGGAAAACTCTCCGGAGCGGTAGGAGCCTATAACGCCCTTACCCTGATGGTTCCTGATCCAGAGGAATTCGAGCGAACCTTTCTCTCTTACCTTGACATAAAGCCTTCGGAATACTCTCACCAGCTGGTGGAACCGGAATACCTTCTCCGCTTGTTGTTGGAAATAAATATCGCCTTTGGGATCCTTGCCAACCTGGCAGACGATCTTCGCAACCTGCAACGGTCAGAAATTGGAGAGGTGCGGGAAGGGTTCTCCAAAGATCAGGTCGGTTCCTCTACTATGCCTCAGAAGCGGAATCCCTGGAACTCCGAACATGTGAAAAGTCTATGGAAGGCCTTTTATCCGAGAGTACTGACCTTTTTTGCAGATCAAATTTCTGAGCACCAACGGGACCTCACCAATTCCGCCTCTTCCCGGTTCATCGTGGAATACCTGGCAGGCTTTCTAGCCGCCGTATGTAGGATGGAAAAGGTCTTTCGCTCCCTACAGGTGGATCGAAACCGTTTGACTGGAAATCTACGCTTGGGAGGGGATGGAATTCTATCCGAGGCAGCCTACATTCTTCTTGCCGAAAGTGGGGACACGGATGCCCACGAGCATGTACGCCTCTGTACTTTGGAGGCAGAACGGATGGGAATATCCCTCATGGAAACGTTACAAAAACACCCGGATCTCTGGGACAGGCTAGACCGTCAGTGCATCCGTACTCTGGGTTTGAAACCAGAAGAGTTCTTTTCTTCCCCGGAACTGTACAGAGGCAAAGCAAGGGAAAAATCCCTCCAGATAGCACAGATGACCCGAGAACGAATGGAACGGGTGAAAAAAAACTTGTAAAACCTTTAGGAGGTTGATCCATGAAAATAGAAGAATCGTTGAGTTACGACGATGTACTCCTTGTCCCTTCCTATTCGGATTTCCTTCCGGGAGAGGCGGATGTGCGAACCCGACTGGTTCGGGATATTCATCTCAACATTCCCATCCTCTCTTCAGCCATGGACACAGTTACGGAAGAGGAGATGGCTATCGCCCTTGCCCTCGAAGGAGGAGTAGGGGTAATTCATCGAAACCTCTCCCCGGCAGCCCAAGCAGAACAGGTGGGGAACGTAAAACGGTTTCTCAACTGGATTATCTACGATCCTGTTACCGTGGAGGAAGACAGAACTCTCAAAGAAGTCGAACTACGAATGAAGAAATTCAAAGTATCTGGATTGCTCGTTCTGGATAGCGAGGGGAAACTATCGGGAATCATTACTAGCAGAGACATGAAGTTCTGTACCAATTACGATCAGCGGGTAAAAGAGGTGATGACCACGAACCCCATCGTGGAGCGAGGTGAACCCGATATCCAACGAGCGCTAGAAACCTTCCATCGATACAAGGTAGAGAAACTCCCTGTGGTGGATGCGGAAGGAAAAGTAAAAGGTCTCATTACAGTGAAAGACATCGAAAAGCATCAAAACTTCCCCAGGGCAGCTTTGGATTCTTCCGGACGTCTACTGGTAGGGGCAGCTATTTCTCCCAGAGATTTCGAAGCGAGAATTCCTCTTCTTTTGGAAAACAAAGTCGACTTTGTCGTGTTAGATACCGCCCACGGGGATTCTAAGAGTGTGATGGATGCCATCAAGACGATACGTAAAAAGTATTCAGTCCCTATCGTGGGAGGAAATGTGGCAACGGCCGAGGGTACGAAACGGTTGATCGATGCAGGGGCCGAGGCAGTGAAGGTAGGAGTTGGGCCTGGCTCGATCTGTACTACCCGAATCGTAGCGGGTATCGGGGTTCCCCAGTTCTCCGCAGTCCTTCAATGTTCTGAGGTGGCCATGAAACAGAATATTCCCATCATTGCCGATGGAGGTATCAAGTATTCAGGTGACATCGTGAAAGCTATTGGTGCGGGTGCTTCCAGCGTAATGATCGGGAATCTCTTTGCGGGATTGAAGGAAGCGCCCGGAAAAGAAATCATCTATGAAGGAAGGATCTTCAAACAGTACCGGGGGATGGGTTCCATCGGCGCCATTCAGGAGGGCTCGGGGGATCGGTATCAAATGAACAACACAGAGGAAGAACCTGTGCCTGAAGGGGTGGAAGGTCGGGTACCTTACAAGGGCGCCTTGAAGCCTTTTGTACACCAACTAGTGTCTGGTTTGAAAAAAGGAATGGGGTACTGTG
>CAKZQO010000304.1 GCA_937140905.1 uncultured Spirochaeta sp. | reverse complement strand
TCTGTAGAGCCTCTCTGCCCAAACGGAAGCCCCTTTCATCATCGTTCGGATGCAGAGTCCCTTATCCTTTGAATTGAGGAGCCTAGGTAATGACTCCCCCCCAGCTTCAGCCACCTGTTCTCTGGAAATATCAGGCTTTACCTTTGGAGGTTGGAGGATTCCCGGATCCATCAACACTACCTCGCAGCCTTCGGATCGAAGGATTTCCCTTACATAGAGGGCCTCCTCTCCCTTCGTATCCAAGGTAGCGATGAGTAGCACGCAAGCTTTTTCTGTACCCTTCTTTGCACTTTTATCCATAACGATTCCTCAATGATTCCTTTTTCCGTTATTGAGCCTCTACCGTCCCCTTGCGAAGGATCAGATACATCTCTCGTTCTATATCGTTCAGATGCTGTTCCATCACTTCCCGTGCTTTTTGATCGTTCCCTTCTTTGATGGCCTGGCACAATTCTTTATGATACGCGAAGGATCTCGGTTTTATCGTTTCGCTATTCCGGAGTATGATGGCTTGGTTCTTCCGCATGACCATCTGAAGGCTTCGGATGATCTCCAGCAAGATGGGATTTTCCGTAGCTTCGAATACTGCCAAATGAAACTCATTATCACAGCGGATGAAATGTTCAATGTTATCAAGGTTCTGTTCCATCTCTTGTAGACAACGTTCGATCTTTTCTACTCTTTCCTGCCCCCCCCGTTCTGCGGCAAGTTCTGCCGCCTGAGGCTCTATAATCTTCCGAACTTCAATCATTTTCATTACATCTTCATGTTTATGGACTCTCTGCAGAAAGTCGGAAGGGATACTCTGGGCGTTGACTGAATAGGAAATGTATGTGGCTTTTCCTCTTCGTTCGATCAACCCTAAATAGAGAAGAACCCGCAAGGTTTCCCGAACCGTCCCTCTTCCTACCCCCAACTGTTTGGCTAGGTTTTCTTCAGAAGGGAGCCGTTCTCCCGGTTTGAGAGTCTGGTTAAGGATCTCGTTTTTCAAATACTCGATAATTTCTTCGGTGACAGAGCGCTTCTCGATCCGTTTGAATCTCATCTCGGTTTCCCTTCAGAATGCCGTCAACACAATCCTACCAGGAGTATTACCCTCTTTAAGGATTTCCAGACCCCGGTTCGCTTCTTCCATAGGAACACTCATCGTTACGACGGGTTGCAACCTTCCCTGGCTGGATAATTCGATCAATTCCAACAGTTCCTGCTTGGTAGATAGTCGAGTCCCAGACACCCTCCATTCGTTGTAATGTAAATCTTTCCCATTCATCGAAAGCGGGGTAGAAGGATCGTAACCCATGATCACCAAACACCCTCCCCGTTTCAAGCAGTTCAAGGACCACTGAAAGGTAAGAGGAGAACCGACTCCTTCTAGTACCACATCTATCCCTTTCCCTTCTGTCCACGAAAAGATCTTTTTCCTCCCTTCCTCGTCAGTTGCCGCAATCAATAGCTCGGCTCCAAAGGTCTTGGCAAGGGACCGGTTTTCCTCCCGGATATCCGCCACTACCACTTGAGCACCGAGTATTCGCGCTATCTGAACGCCGTGCAACCCTAACCCACCCGCACCGACGATCAAGACCTTTTGTCCTGCAGTTACCCCGGCAATACTTTTCAACGCATGGTAGGGAGTAGCCCCCGCATCGGTCAGAACAGCGAATTTTTTTAGAGTTTCTATAGATCCTTGCACCTTACAAAAGTTATAGGCAGGAAGGCGGACATACTCGGCAAATCCCCCCTTCAGTTCGAACCCGAGCCGTTTAACGCTGAAACAGATGTTCTCTCTCCCCCTTCGACAGAGCTCACAATCTTTACAGGAAACATACGGATACACGATTCCCCGGTCTCCTACACGGAGATCCTTCACCTCAGGCCCAAGTTCCACGATGGTTCCCGCAATCTCGTGTCCAGGAATGTGGGGTAATCTCACAATATCCGGTAACTTTCCTTCTAGGATCTTTAAATCCGTTCCACAGATCCCGCAGTAAGCTACCCTGATGAGTACTTCGTCCGGGCCTATGGTTGGTTTATCAACCTCCTCCATCTTTAAAGGACGTGCGTACTCTCGAAGAACCATCGCCTTCATGGTCATTCCCTATTGATCAAACCCAAAGGCTATTCCTTTCACTCCAAAGAGACCATTGGGTTTGAAGATCAGCACTGTAAACATCACAAAGAAGGGTCCCACGAACGATAAAGGTGACCAGATGGTCCCACCAATAGAGATCACCTGTCCCAGAATAAGGGCGGAAACGAAAGTTCCCTTCAAACTTCCCAGCCCCCCTAAAATCACTGTGGTAAACGCGTAAAGGAGCATATCGTTTCCCATGTAAGGACCGACCATGATCAAGGGAGCGTTCAAAGCACCTCCCAATCCAGCCAATCCACTGGCTAATACGAAAGTAAGGGTAAAAATGCGATAGATATTGATTCCTAGAGCCTGCACATGATCCCGATTTTCGATCCCAGCTCGAATCGCTTTTCCTACGATGGTACGATTGAGGAACAGTTGAAACCCAATGTAGGTAATTCCTGCGATTCCAATAATAATTACCCGGTATAGGGGAATCGCCACCCCTAAAAAACGAAGCATCGTGTCCGTAGGAGACGCAACGGGCTTAGGATTCAATCCCCACACATACTGAATCAAGCCAATTCCAATGAGGTACACGCTGAAGGTAGTTACCATGGAAAAGAGCATGTTCTTTCCGTAGACCCTCCGAAGGAGCTGCGTTTCTACTAAGAATCCCAACGCGGCTCCCACGAGCACACCCGAGAAGGCACCCAACCACATGCTTCCGGTTGCGCTAACCAGGGTATAGGTTAAATAGGCTCCCAAAGAGTAATACAACATGGCCTCGAGATTCACGATACGCATCAACCCATATCCCACCGAAAGAGCGATGGACACCAAGAATAGAATTGCACTGGTACTCAATCCGTATACAACCGCCGATAACCAAACACTCATACGATTCCGTCCTCTAAGGGGTTTTTTTCTGCAACACAACAGTTTTTCGACTTCGCTTGAGAAGATCCATAAAAGTTCCCCACACACCCCGGTTGAACTTGAATAACACTATGATGGTGAGAACTCCCACTAATAGTTCCCACCGAGTGATCCACTGACTCACGATTTCCTTGATGCCTAGGAAAGTAATGGCACCAAAGAAGGGGCCATACACGGTTCCCGAACCGCCTAGCAGGGTAGCTACGATTACTTCCGCCGCCCGAGAGTTTTCTCCTAGATTGGGATTCACGAATCCAAAGTTAATGGCATAGAGGGATCCCGAAAGAGTAGAAAGAACCGTAGCCAACACGAATCCCAGCCATCGAATCTTGAACGTATCATACCCCATGAATTGCATCCTTCGTTCATTACCCTGTGTCGCTTTAAAGGCAGCCCCGAGGACGGAGCGATCCATTCGCCGATACAGGAGGAAAACCACAAGAAGCACGAACATGGCAAAGAAGAAAAAGTTCTTGGGTTGCCGAATATCCAATAGAGGAGTAGCTACCATGCGAGTTCGAAACCACAAACCGTCGTTCCCCCGGGTGATACCAATGAGGAGCCTTTCCACGGTGAATAGGCCAATAGCACAGAAGGCCGCATTCACAAGGGTAAAGTAACTCCCTCTTAATCGTATCAACACCGGTCCCATCAAGACTCCTACCAGGATTCCCACGAGAAGGGCTACCAGGATAGCGGTCAAAGGGCTCCTCCCTAGGTAGGCTAGGTAAATGGCCGCTGAATAGGCTCCCATACTGAGGTACACGGGCTGTCCAAAGGAAACATAGCCAAGGTACCCAAACAGGATATTGTTACCCATGACGTATAGGGAGTACAGGGCAACTTCGGTGATAAAGGTCATCTTAGAAGGAAATAGATACCGAGCAAGGATCAAACCTCCGGTAAAAAGGAAGGGTAGTATCCATTCATACGTTCTTCTTGCCATGCAGGATCTCCTAAAACATCGATCAGAGATACTTCTCGAACACTAGCGCGCGAATTTCTTCCGGATTCGTAGTTTCCGCTACGATCTTTCCCTCCTTCATCGAGTACACCTTATCGGCAATCTGAGTCACCATTGGGAGGTTCTGTTCCACGATGCAGAGGGTCGTTTCTTTTCGGATCTCCTTGAACACTTGGGTAAGGTCCTGGATCAAATGAGGAGCTAGCCCTTCCGTAGGTTCATCCATCAGTACCAACGAGGGTTTTCCCAAGAGGGCCATGGCGATGAGGAGCATCTGTTTCTCTCCCCCGCTCAGTAACCCTGCCTTTCTTTCCAATAACACCTTCAATTTGGGAAGGTAGGCAAAGACCCGATCCCAGTCGTAATCTTTGGTAGCGTAACTCGCTAGTTCTAGATTTTCCTTGACTGTTAGGTCCGAAAATACCTGTTTATCCTGATGAACATATTTCAGTCCGGAAAGGGCAATTTCAAAGGGGAATTCCCCTACCAAATTCCTTTGTTTGAAAAGAATTTCCCCACTAAAAGGTTTTAAAAAACCCGCCAGGGTTCGAAAAAAGGTAGTTTTACCCGCCCCATTCCGTCCTACCAGGCAAACGACTTCTCCGGGATACACATCCATTGAGATATCGAAAAGAACTTTTAAATTTCCATATCCGGAGTATAGATTTTGTACTCTCAGTAACGGCGTATTACCTTGTTCCATGCTTTCGTACCCGTTTATTTCGTTTCTTTGGGATCGGGGCAGCCATCCAGTTTCCAATAGGAGCGTCTCACTTCCGGATGGTTGAGCGTTTCTTCACATGGCCCACTAGCAATGATGGCCCCCTCATGCATCACCGCAATATTCTCAACGATGGAAGTCAGCTTGGAAAGCTTGTGCTCCACGATCAACATCGTTTTCTTTTGTTTCTGAACCGCATTTTTCAGAATAGGCAGAATTTCGTCTATCTCTTGATCCCCCAAACCAGCAAACGGTTCGTCGAGGATCATCACTTCTGGATCTACCACATAGATCATCGCTAACTCAAGTTTCTTTTTATCCCCCAACGAGAGGTTCCCTACCTGTTCCCCTTCCAACGAGGAAAGATGGAATAGATCGAGGACCTCCTCTACCCTTTCCCTGGTCCTTGTATCTACCAAGGTTCGAAAAAAGGATAGTAGGATCGAATGATTTCCCGTTTGCCTCCGATAGAGGGATAGGGCAACGTTTTCGTAGACCGAAAGGTTATCGAATACGTGGACCAACTGAAAGGTCCGCAACATACCCAAGGAAACCCGTTCAGGAGGACTCAAAGCAGAGATTTCCTTTCCAAAGATCCGAATACTCCCCCTATCAGGTGCGTAATACCCGGTAATCAAGTTCACCAGAGTTGTCTTTCCTGCGCCATTGGGACCAATAATTCCGATGGAATCACAAGACTTTAGTTCCAACGAGACATCTTTCACAGCGACAAAATCGCCGAACTGTTTCGTTACATGTTCTACCTGAATAGCCACCGACGTATCCATAAACTGGGCTCTCTCCCCTAGAGGAAACATGTGTCGCACTCCTTCTCTTGTCGGAGTGCGACACTCAACTGTACTTCTATTAAGCCTGTGCTAGGTTCAATAGCCTAAAGATTTCAAACTCGGAAGCGCTTCATCCCCACCGAAGGAGCCCTGAACTTCGAATACGTCCCATTTATCCTTCCGTGCAGAGGGAGCTTTACCCTTCACTAGGAAGGCTAGGTACTTTCCAACCATC
Organism: uncultured Spirochaeta sp.; assembly: GCA_937140905.1. Classification (GTDB taxonomy): domain Bacteria; phylum Spirochaetota; class Spirochaetia; order DTKZ01; family DTKZ01; genus DTKZ01. The sequence goes on along the minus strand of CAKZQO010000304.1, from coordinate 5,628 downwards.
TGCTGATCTTGCCGGAAGTACATATCCCCTTTGATCGTAGGTATCATGTTGTTCGGATTCGTAGCAGCCAGGACTGCTCCCACTTTTGCTGCATCGAAGGACCCTGCTTTTTCCACAGCCCAGAAGAGAGTCTGGGTTGCCACATACGCAATAGAACCATACGCATCTGGTGGTTCTTTCCACATAGCTTCGTATGCTTTACGATACTCTTGGGTTCTCTTCTCCACCTCGGGATCTCCTAAGCCTGAGAGATCATGATAGTGGTACATCAGAGCGTATACCTGACTTAAAGCAGCGTCAGGTATTCCCCGTGCTACTACGCTGGTAATGAAGGTATTGAACACGGTCGTTACATTGAACAGGCCCATATCATAGGCTTGCTTGATCACCGCAATGGCATCCCCTGCGAATTGACTAGCCATAAAGATATCCGGTTTCGTATCGATTGCTTTCCGAATAATGGCCGAAAAATCCACCGTGCCGAGCGGAGCTTCTGCGTACCCTACGATTTCTCCACCGTACTTTTCCACAGCAGCCTTCACTCCATCGAAGATCGTCCTTCCCCAGGAATCGGACCGGGCAAGGAAAAAGATCTTTTTCTTACCGAGCTTGTTAATGGCAGAAGCTCCAGAGAGATAGCCGATACTCCAAGGGGTAAAGGCTACGGAATAGGTAGCTACCGCAGGATTCCCCTTCTTGAAGGAATCCAGAGCAGGAACACAGGCCGCTAAATAAGGCATAGGAGTAATCTTCATTTCTTCATTCAAAGCAGCGGCCATTGGGTTCCATACGGTGCCCACGAGAGCATTGATGCCTTCCTGTTGAAGTTCTCGGAATCGGCGAATCCCCACGTCAAGCTTTGCCTCATCGTCCTTGATACTCGTTTCCACTTTCACCTTTCCCCACGGCATGGAAAGCCCACCCTGCTGATTTTTCTGTTCCACTGCCAACAGGATTGCGTTCTTCTGTGTTTCTGCCACTGCCGCAAAGGTTCCACTTAGAGAAGTCATGATACCTAGTTTATAGACCTTTGGGCCGGAGGCAGATTCCTGCTTTCCTCCCGCATATACGAATGTCCCTGCTATCAGTAGGGCCGCTAAGGAAAGTATGAACCCTTTCTTCATCTTACACCCCCTCAGGATTATAGGATTGTTATACGATTATACAACACTTACAGCCGGTGTCAATGAAAATTTTGCAGGCAACTGAAGGATAATTGAGTAATTCCCTACAAAGATGTAGTATATTAACCGTATGGGAGATGTAGTTCGCCAAACAGATGCGGAGAAGATTGAAGAGTTATCCCTCCTCTTTGAAATCAGTCAAATCATAGACCAAAGCGTAGATATTAAACAGGCTATCCAACCAGTGTTGGATACATTAGCCTCCCGAATGAAAATGGTGAGGGGGACTATCACTATACTGAACCGATCAACCGGTGAGATTTTTATCGAGGCCGCCCATGGGCTAACCAGCTCGCAGATCCAAAAAGGGCGGTACAAATTAGGAGAAGGGGTCACGGGAAGAGTGATTCAGATGGGCATGCCCATGATCATTCCCAAAGTATCTGAGGAACCCCTGTTCTTGAATAAAACGGGAGCAAGGAAAAATCTAAAGAAATCGGACATTAGCTTCATCTGCGTTCCTATAAAGTTAGGAAACGAAACGCTAGGGGCAATTAGTGTGGATAAACTCTTTCAAGAGAACGTGAGATACGAGGAAGACGTACGACTCCTCTCCATCATCGCATCCATGTTGGCCCAAGCCATTAAGCTTCGCCAGTCCTTCTACGAAGAACGAGAACAACTGGTTGCGGAGAACGCTCGCCTAAAAGCAGAACTCCGCGATCGATTCCGTCCATCCAACCTCATTGGGAACTCGAAGGCCATGCAGGACGTGTTCGATCTCATTGCCCAGGTTGCGAGAAGCGACACAACCGTGCTGATCCGGGGTGAAAGTGGAACGGGGAAAGAACTGGTAGCCCACGCGATCCACTACAATAGTTCCAGAGCCGACAAGCCCTTCATTAAGGTAAACTGCGCCGCCTTGCCCGAAACCGTGATAGAGAGCGAGCTCTTTGGACACGAAAAAGGAGCTTTTACCGGTGCCATTGCCACCCGTAAAGGTCGGTTCGAACTGGCCAATGGGGGAACCATTTTCTTGGATGAAATTGGAGATCTTTCTCCCACCACCCAAATCAAGTTACTTCGGGTGTTACAAGAGCGGGAATTCGAACGGGTAGGCGGCAACGAAACGATTCGGTGCAACGTACGGGTTATAGCAGCTACGAATAGAAATCTTGAACAACTGATGGAAAAAGGCACCTTCCGGGAAGACCTCTACTACCGCCTCAATGTCTTTCCCATTCACATCCCTCCTCTCCGTGAGCGAAAGAGCGACATCATCCTGTTGGTGGATCATTTCATCGAAAAGTACGCTACTCTCAACCATAAGAAGATCCAGCGAATTTCCACTCCCGCCATCGATCTATTGATGGCCTACCATTGGCCAGGGAACGTTCGGGAACTGGAGAATTGCATCGAACGGGCAGTCCTTTTATCTACTGATGAGGTAATCCATAGTCATCACCTCCCCCCTAGCCTTCAGTCGGCAGAATCTACCAACACCCGCCTTCACACTACACTGAAGGAGGCAATGGACAACCTCGAAAGAGAATTGATCCTGGATGCCCTCAAATCCACCAAGGGAAACATGGCTAAGGCCGCAAAATTACTGGGTATCACCGAGCGGATCATGGGCTTACGGGTACAGAAACACCGAATCGATCCAAAAGTATACCGTGCCTATTCGAAACATTGAGTAGTATCTGACCCTAACGCATCCATGAATTTTCCACATTGTTCTTTGTATTGCTCGTACCGTTCTCGAAAGAAGGTTTCAAAAGGCAGGGATGGTTCTATTAACTCTTCGAACCGCACCAAGTGGTCCGCTGCTTCAACGAAGTTCTTATAAAGGCCTTCTGCAGTACAAACAATGGCAAGCCCTCCTGCAAGTTCTGCATCCTTCACATGGGGAATCATGAGAGGTTTGCCTACGATACTCGCCTTCATATAGTTCCAAATCCTATTGTTCGCCTGCCCCCCGGACACCCGCAGCACATCTATGGGGCATCCTGCGTGCTCCAATTTTTCAATGGTGGACCGAACGGCAAATCCAATGGCTTCTACCACGGCAAACCCTAGCTCTGTCTTGCCATGTTCGGTTCCTAGACCCACGAAAATTCCCCTGGAAAAATCCCACCCATTTCCCGGTTGCGTGAAGGGAAAGAAACTCGGGAATCTTCCAGGGGTTCTTAACACCTCGGGTAAAAGAGTTTGAATGGACTCCATCATTTGATCGTAGGCCAGGGTTTTTTGATTGGTAAGCTCCCTGAACCATTCGAACAATCTACCCGAAGATGCAAGCATCCCGGCTAGGGTGTAGAGACCAGGCACGATATGGGGTAAACATCTCAATCCCCTATATTGAACGGGTTTGGGAACGCATACATTAATTCCTTCCGAGGTTCCTGCTCTATCGCAGGTCCTTCCCTTCTCAGTGGTAGCCGTACCAAGGAGACTCATGAGGTAATCGGGGCCCCCCGCATACACTTTTAAATTTGGTTTCAAGCCGAAGTTGGAAGCTCTTTCTTTTGACACCTTCCCAATCAGGGTAGCCGGCCGAATCAAGGGTGGGAACAAGTCCGAAGGGAGTCCGTACTTGTTCAACTCTTCCCTGTTCCAATAGTAGGGATCGAACTCTTCCGACGGAGAGACGGTAATGCCTTCTCCCGTAAGTTTGTAAATCAGGTATTCGGGGCAGGAGAGAAATCGAGTTGTCCGTTCATAGGCCTCTCTCGCGTTCTCTTGAAACCAGCGGACCTTAGGAAGGAATAGACTCTTACCTTCTGGAACAGGGTGTTCCCTTCCATCCAACCAGAGGAGGCCAAAAAAGGTAGGGTTCCCCTCTTTATCCAAAGGTATCAAAGTAGGACCTTGACCACTAAAAATGAGGCAATCTGGAAACGGAGTATTCAAACGACTCACGAGGATTTTAAAAGCCTCTTCCCACCTTTTGGGATCGAACTGTTTAAAATTCTCTGAACCAGGATCGGCTAGGGGAATTCGGAGAAGCTGAAGCACGTTTCCATCCTCTTCGAACACACCTCCTTTTATCGAAGAGGTACCGATATCGACGCAGAGGATGGTTTGTGCCATGGGGGCCTCTAGCTTTTCTGCCGGCTCAACAGTTTCAGGATGATCTTTCGATTGTCTAGGAGCTCGCTTAAGCTCATATTATGATGGAGCCGAGAGATAATTCGAGCGAATAGGGAGGACACATCTGCGCTGATGTACCATTCTTTTGAAAGGAGTCGCTCATCGTGTTGCACCGCATTGGTTCCGATAATCCGATAGAAGTATCCTGCTTGGTAGGCCTCCTCAAAATGGTTTACCGCGTCTCCAGTAAAGAGAGGAATGCTAACCGCGCAGATGATCTGCTTTGCCCCTAAGTCTTTCAGTATCTTCATTGCTTTGATGAGGGTACTCCCCGTACCAAGCATGTCATCCACCATGAATACGATTTTCCCTTCCACTGAACCTAGGAGTTTCATGGTCACGATATTGCTTTCTTTTGCATTGAGAGAAAACCGCGAGTAGTCCCGTTCTTTATAGAGTACAGATAAAGGGACCCCCAAACTCGAAGCAAAGAATTTGTTCCGATCCACTGCCCCTGTATCAGGCGCCACAACCACTAAATCGGGATTTCGCAAGTCGAGGATTTCCGATAACTTTACCAAGATCTGGTAGGAAGCGTGGAGGTTTTCCAGCAGCAAGGTTCGAAACCCGTTATAGATATCCCGGGAATGGATGTCCAAGGTAATGATCCGTTTCACTCCCAAGAACTCGAGAATCTGCCCAACTCGAACCGCTGTCAGACCTTCTCTACCCTTCTTTTTATGCTGTCGGCTATAGGGATAGGTAGGGAGTACAACAGTAATACTCCCTGCCCCTGCCTGTAAGGCAGCATCGATGGTAACCATCAAACAGAAGAAATGTTCGTTCACATTTAATTCGTAGGTTTCTGGAGAATTGGTGAACCGCAGAGGAAGATGATTCTCCACATCCTGCACGATGTACAGATCCATTCCCCGAATGGAGGAAAGGATTTCTACTTTGAACTCTCCATTGGGGAATCGAGTATAGGCAGCGGGAATTCTGAACTCTGGAATTCGACAAATTTCCGTTCTACCTCGCTTTACTCCTTTGGGAGACTGTAAGTCTTGATCGTAGTTGAGATCCCGTGAAATCTCTTCTTTGGAACGCTCGTACTTTTCCGCCAGTAAGGCAGCTTTCCGCTCGAACCTGCGTTTATAGATACGTTTCAGGTGTCTGATGATGGAATCGGCAAACACCTCCCCCCCAGGGCAGGCAATGATACCGAGTGTTTCTGGTCGGATATGGCTCATAGGTTTCAAAAAACCATACCATACGGAACAGGGGAGGTCAAGGATCAGGAAGAGGGAATAGATTTTTTCTCCTTCCTTCGATAGTATGGCTGGTATACAGGAAAATTCCCATGCGTTGGAAATTGGTAGGTTTTCTTATCTCAATATACACAACCATTCCC
>CAKZQO010000303.1 GCA_937140905.1 uncultured Spirochaeta sp. | reverse complement strand
GGTGAGCACGAGACCAGGAGCCACAGAGTTGACGGTGATGTTGTAGGGAGCTACTTCCCTCGCCAGAGCTTTGGCAAATCCAAGAATCCCTGCCTTAGCTGCCGAGTAATGGGCTCCTCCAAAAACTCCTCCTCCCCGTTTGGCCGAGACGGAACTCATATTGATGATGCGGCCATGTTTCTGTGCCATCATAGTAGGGAGCACCGCTTTGGAGAATAGGAAGGTTCCCTTCATGTTTACCGACACGATCCGGTCGAAGTCCGCGGGAGTAGTATCGATCACTTTGATCGGTTGAGTAATACCCGCGATGTTAGCGAGAATGTCGATACGGCCCCATTCTTTAAGGACAGCTTGCACAGCCTTTTCCACCGATTCAGGAGAAGTGACATCCACCTGAATGGCAAGGGACCTGCGTCCAAGAGCCTTGATTTCTTTAGAGGTTTCCTGCACACCTGCTAAGTTCAAATCGCAGACCGCTACGTCGGCTCCTTGTTTTGCCAGGGCAAGGGCGGTAGCTCTTCCGATTCCATTCCGGGAACCCGCCCCTGTGACAATTGCTGTTTTTCCAGTTAGTTCGAACATTTTAGCCTCCACGAGTTAAGTTTATTGATCATGGGCTGCCCCTGTTTTTAAGGGGCATTATTATTTTAAAACCATACCTGGTAGCCAGGTGACCAGGCTGGGTATGTATGTGATAAGGAACAGAACGATCACCAGTGGAACTATGAAGGGAAGAATGGAACGGTACAAACGCTCCAACTTAACGTTCCCGATCTTGCTGGTAACAAACAGGGACATTCCTACTGGGGGAGTAATCAAACCGATCATCAGATTCAGCACAAGTACCACCCCAACGTGTAAGGGATCGAATTGTAAAACCTTTAGGATAGGAATAAGAACGGGTACAGTAATTACCATAATAGATAGGGATTCCATAAAGGTCCCTAACACCAGAAACACGATGTTGAATAGCAGAAGGAAGACCGTTTTAGAGAGGTGCAAGGATTGCATGTAGGCGGCTAGTTTGGCGGGAATCCCTTCTATTGCGATCAGCCATGCGAACGCGGCTGCACCCCCGATGATGAGGGTAACGGTAGCGGTGGTGTGAAAACTTTCGATCAGAATTCCCCAGAGATCCTTAAGTCTCAATTCTTTGTAGACTACGAATCCAAGGAATAAGGCATAGAGAACCGCAACTGCCGCAGCCTCGGTGGGGGTAAAAATCCCTCCAAGAATCCCGCCGATGATGATTACCGGTGTCAGAAGAGCCCAGAAGGCTTCCTTGAAGGTCTTCCATACAATTCGGAGAGAGAAATGAGAAGCGGTGGGATAGTTATACTTTTTCGCCATGTAATAGACAAGGATCATCAAAGAAATACCCATGAGGAGTCCGGGAATGAATCCTCCTAAGAATAATCGACCGATGGATACCTCTGCCATCACCCCATACACCACCATGGGGATACTGGGAGGGATGATGGGCCCGATAGTGGCGGATGCGGCCGTCACGGCGGCGGAGAACTCGTCCGGGAATCCCTGGTCATGCATCGCCTTCATTTCAATTAGCCCTAACCCGCCCGCATCGGCAACAGCAGATCCGGACATCCCAGAAAAGATGATCGAGGATACGATATTGGCATGTCCCAATCCGCCGGGGATCCTGCCTACTAAGGCGTTGGCAAAATCGAATATCCTTTTAGTGATGCCACTTGTATTCATCAAATTCCCCGCCAGGATGAAAAAGGGAATGGCAAGGAGCACAAAAGAATCCAGCCCTCCTGTAATTCGGTGAAACACTACTTCGATGGGATATTTCCCAGATAAGAATGCAGCCAATGCTCCCGCACCAATCAATGAGAACGCGATCGGAACGGACAAGCAGATGAGGATGGCGAATACAAGGAGTAATGTAATACCCATCGTGTTAACCTTCCTTCAATGATTTATTGTTTCTACTGATGTGTCGTACTAAGAAGTACAAGGTATGGATGAACATAAAAAGGAACCCAACAGGTAGAGCTGAGTATAACCATCCTAACGAAATCGGTATGGTTTGATACCGTTGGGGAACCATGTTCAAGAAAACAAAGGTTCCGAAAACGCAACCGATGAACAAAAGCACTGCCAGGAGAAAGAATTTTATTGTCTCGATACGGGAGTGGCTTTTTTCAGGAAACAGTTTCATTAAAAAATCGAAAGAAACGTGACTACCTTTCCCCAGAGCGTACGCAGCTCCTTGAAAGGAAACCCAAATAAAGCAAACCACGGAAAGCTCGTAACTCCAGGTTAAAGGAAGTCTAAAGATGTATCGAAAGATGATTCCGACACTCACGATCGCGATTAATGCGCTTCCAATGATTCCTAGAAGAAGTTCGCTTAACCGGTTCAATTTGACGCTTAAGGCTTCCAACAGATGGAGAGCTTTGTTCATGGTACTTCCATCCTTTCGTACAAAAAACAGGTGCTACCGTTGAGAGGCGAGCTCCCAACGGTAACTGGCAACCCCTTTTTATTTAACCGATGCTGCAACACTGATGACTTTGTCGATCAATTCTTTTCCAAAAGTTGGTTCGAACTCTTTGTTTACGGACTTGGTCGCTTCTCGTAGTGCTGCCACGTCCGCCTGGTTTACCTGCACGCCCGCCTTCTTGACCTCTTCAATCAAGTCATTGTTGGTTTTAATGTTCAGTTTCCGATGCTCTTGAGCGTACTTCATGGCAGCTTCTTTCAGGAGTTTCTGGTTGGCCGGGGTAAGTTTCTGCCAGAGTTTCTCGGAGATGATCATGGGGCAAGTTTCATACTTATGATTGCTCAGGGATAGATACTTCTGTACCTCATAGAGTTTGGAATAGTAAATGTTAGTAACAGGGTTTTCCTGGCCGTCGAATAACCCTTGAGACAAGGCCATGTACAGTTCTCCGAATGCTAGAGGTGCGGGATTCGCGCCAAGGGCTTTGAAAATGGCAATGGTGATCTTATCTTCTGGAGTGCGGATCTTCAATCCCTTGAGATCGTCGGGTTTATTTATGGGTCGTTTGCTGTTGGTGATATGGCGGAACCCGTTTTCCCAGTAAGCGAGCACCCGAATTCCCTTCTTTACGAGTTCATTGGAGATCTGTTCTCCCACTTCTCCATCCAGCACCGCGTACGCTTGTTCTGGTTTGGCGAAGAGGAAGGGTAGCCCGAGCACGAGGAGTTTCTCGTTATAGTAGGCGACTGGCCCTTGGGAGTTGATGCTCAGATCCAGCGCTCCCATGGAAACAGCTTCTGCCATCTGCCGGTCACTCCCCAACTGTTCACTGGGAAATACTTCTACTGTAATATTCCCATTAGACTGTTGTTTGACGTAATCAGCGAACTGTAGGGCTACTACGTGTCTTGGGTTGTTGGGAGCGGCGCCATGCCCAAGTTTCAGTGTCAGTTTCTGTACCTCTTCCTTTTTACCTCCACCATACACGGTAAAGGATAGCACAAGCAGGGAAAGAACGATCACAAGACATTTTCTCAGCATTGTTTTCCTCCTATGTCTGATATATTGTTATTGTGGGTTTTATAATATCCTACATTTGGACATGTGTCAAATGAAATTTAAGCAACTATTCATTGACCAAAACGCAGGAACGTCATATAGTAAAACTAATAAAAGAGGGATGGTGATATGGCGCCAGTCCGGTTGAAAAAGATCAATAAGCCCAACATTTCCGACACAGTGATCGAGCAGATCGTTGAACTCTTCCTTTCAGGTAAAGTAAAGGTTGGGGATCGGCTTCCCTCCGAAGCGGAGTTAGCAGAGCAGGTAGGAGTGGGTAGAAACTCGATACGGGAAGCCATGAAGGTTCTGCAGGTGCTAGGCATAGTGGAGCGCAGACAGGGTGACGGAAGTTACATCAGTGATACTATGCCGACACACTTTGAAACGATTCTTCTCCCCCTTGTTAAGAAAATCAAAACACCACAGGAAATGTTGGACCTACGCGAAATGATCGAGCTCGGAATCCTGGAGCTAGTGATTCAAAGAGCCACTGAAGAGGATTTCGATAAGCTAGAACAGATCATTCAGAAGCAGGAACAGTTCTTGAGCATGCCAAAGATCCCTCTGGAGGAAGCGGTGAAGGTGGATATGTCCTTTCATACTTCCATTATCGATATCACAAGAAGCGATGCCCTCATTCAACTAGGACATATCGTCATGAGGATTTTCCAATCCTCCATGGGAAAACATATTGAAACGAAGGAGGGCTTGGAGCAAGCGATCCAAGCGCACCGGTCCATTTTACGTGCTCTTCGTTCGCGGAATGTAGGAGCAGTAAGGGACGAAATCGTGAAATCCCTGGAAGTATGGAAAAATTACATACGGATAGTGAATAGTTGAGGGATCTGTGCGGTTATGAAGAAAGACATCCAAGTAAACTTAATTGTAGTATATCCTATATGTTATGATAGGTTTTCCATTGTTATTCCAATTGACGCTTGACAAATTAACTTTTTGTATTCTATATTGTGTATACAAAATATGGAGGGTGTAGGTATGGGAACTATGGTACACACGGAACCTAGCTTGGATGAACGAGTAGCGTTTCTAAAGAAACAAGCCCAACAGGTCCGGCTCCACATCGTGAAGATGATCCATAAAGCGCAGTCGGGCCATCCGGGAGGCTCCCTATCCGCTGCGGATATCATGACAGCCTTGTATTTCGATATCCTCAATGTGGATCCGAAGAACCCCAAATGGCCGGATCGGGATCGGTTCGTTCTTTCCAAAGGGCATGCCTGTCCGGTGTGGTACGTATGTCTGGCTCTAAAAGGATTTTTTCCGGTCGAGGAATTGGATACCCTACGACAGTTCGAGTCTCGTCTTCAGGGGCACCCTGTATCCACCAAGACCCCCGGAGTGGATGCTACGACGGGATCTTTAGGAATCGGGTTTGCCCAGGCCATTGGAATGGCGCTGGAAGGAAAGTGGCTTAAAAAGAGCTACAAGGTCTATGCTCTGTTGGGAGATGGGGAAATGCAGGAAGGGGTGGTATGGGAAGCGGCAGCTAGTGCCAATAAGTATAAGCTGGACAATCTGGTAGCCATCATCGACAACAACAACCTCCAGAACGATGGATTTACGGATCGCATCATGCCCATTGAGCCCTTGGATAAGAAGTTTGAAGCCTTTGGATGGACTACCCGCCGGATCGATGGACACAACATGGAGCAGGTCCTTTCCACCCTCCGGGAAGCTAAGGTTCATCGAGGCACCCCCTTCTGCATCATCGCGCAGACGGTGAAAGGGAAAGGGGTTAGTTTCATGGAGAATGTTCGAGGCTGGCACGGGAAACCTCCTAGCGATCAGGAATTAGCCCAGGCTATCAAAGAGATCGAGGGAGGGCTGAAATGAGCGTAGGGAATATGAAGCGAACAGGAGGGACAGAGATGATCAACCCGAAAGAGAAGATCCAACTCCGGAAGACAGATTCTCCCACTCGCAAGAGTTTTTCCGAACGAATGGTGGAATATGGTCAGATCGACAAGGAGTTCGTAGTCTTTGAGAGCGATATTGGTTATTCAACCTATTCCTACCTCTTTGGGGACAAATACCCGGACAGGTACTTCAATATGGGAATCGCGGAATTAGGAACGATGGCTGCGGCAGCGGGCATGGCTGCGGATGGCCGCACGGTGATCGTTTCCGGTTATGGAGTGTTCCTAACCATGCGGGCGGTAGAGGTAGTGCGGTCCTTCATCTGCTATCCCCACCTGAACGTGAAAATCCTTTCCTCCCATGGGGGGTTGACCGCTGCGATCGATGGAGTAACTCACCAGGCTACGGAGGATATCGCTTATATGTCCACCCTCCCTGACATGAAGGTTCTAGCTCCCTGCGATACGTACTCCGCTCGAGCTGCATTCGATATTGCTGTAAAGACCCCGGGTCCCGTGTTCACTCGCCTCATGAGGGATCCCCTCTGGGACATCTACACGGAGAAAGATACCTTCGTATTAGGCGGTTCCCATGTAGTCCGGGAAGGAAAGGACATTACTCTCGTTTCCTACGGAGACATCGTGTTCCAGGCCCTTGAAGCGGCGGAAGTCTTGGCTAAGGAAGGGATAGATGCGGAAGTAATCGACATGTATTCGGTGAAACCCTTTGATAAGGATACGCTTCTGGAATCTGCCCGTAGGACAAAGGCCGTGTTAGTGGCGGAAAATCACCAGAAACGGAATGGGTTGGGTTACGAGATTGGAACCTTCCTTTTAAAGAACTATCCATGGGAGAAGATGGGGCAGAAACCCCTCAAGTTCGATCATCTCGGGCTGGAGGATACTTTTGGGGAAAGTGGGAACTACTTCAAGGTAATCGACAAGTATGGAATCTCAGGAAGAGCGATTGCAGAGGCGGCTCGCCGCTTACTAAAGGGTAGCGACCGCTAAAGGGTTATAGCTGAGGATTGCACAAGGGAATTGTTCCAAAGGTGCGACCGCGAAAAGGGAAACCTTAGGAGCTCTATCAACGGGAATTCATAGCAGGCGCATTGCATAGTGTCTGGGGATGCGGTATTTTTCGATAGATGAGAATGCCCATCCCCTTTCTGTTTATTCCCCTTTGTATTTCCCTTATGAGTGTTTCCTGCATAGGATCACCGGATCCTGCTCCGGAAGCATCCTACGCCAGTCAAACTACTGCTACCAGTAAAACAGGTATTGGAAAAGCTTCAGGTGTGGGAACGGCCGGTGGGCAAAGTATTCCCCTTCCGGCGAAAAGCGAAGCGCAAAAGCGAATTGTCGAAGCAGCAAGAAGTCTATTAGGTCGTAGTCAGCTTCAGTTCGAGAAGGCGAATTTTTCCTCGGATTGTTCAGGATTCGTACTGGCCGCCTACTACCTTGGAGGGATAGACCTGCGTAAAGAGTATGAGCGACAATCGGGGAATGGAGTCCGCAGGTTGTACCAGATCGCCCGTTTACATCACCTCCTATCTACCGATCAAATACCCTTTCCAGGAGATGTCCTATTCTGGGACAACACGTACGATGCCAATGGGGATGGAAAGTGGAACGATGAGCTTACGCACACAGGGATTGTAGTGGCTTCCTATTCGGATGGTAAGGTGGATTACATCCATTACCATATCCGGAGAGGAATCGTGCTGGAACGGATGGACTTGCGAAATCCAGACGAAGAATCCTTCAACGCACCAATCCGGATCAAAGAGCCTGGCAATCCTCGGCCGGAGAAATGGTTGGCCGCGCAACTGTACAGAGCTTCCGGCAGGCTCTGGCAGGTAGGGAACAACTGATCAATACGATCGATGGAGTAGTTTCTCGATCACCTCGATCAGGACTTTTCGATTCTCAGAAGGGGGAAGTCGGGATGCTTCCCGGAGAGCTCGTTCGGTGTACTGCTTGGCGTACTCTCGGGATTTTTCCACCCCTCCATGAGAAAGAATGAAGGCTCGAGCTTTTTCGTACCCAGAAGGTGTGGCGAGGTTTTCCGGGGTGTATAGGGATAGGGCAACCTTTTGATCGGCGTTTGCCGCAAGGATTACGGGAAGGGTATAGATCCCCTCCCGGAGGTCTCCTCCGGTAGATTTCCCCGTGGTTTCTGGAGTGCCGACCATATCCAGAATATCATCTATGATCTGGAAGCTGATACCCACAGAATAACCGATGCGTCGAAGGGAGGTCGTGAGGGCGCGAGGTGCCTTTAGCTCTTCCGCTCCCACGAACAGACTGAGGGAAAACAAAAAGGCTGTTTTCCCAATGATACGATGGAGGTAGTTCCGCACCGAAAGGGTTGCTGGATCGAAACGCCGTGATTGGGCGATTTCACTTTCGCAGATATGGGATACCCCTCGGGCTAATAAGCGTGCGTTTTCCATGGTAGAGTAGTCTGCCACGATGGAAAAGCAGCGGCTAAAAAGGAAATCCCCTGTCAGTACCGCATTTCGATCCCCTATTTCGGCATTCACGGTAGGAGCTCCTCGTCGGGTTAGGGCTCGATCGATCACGTCATCGTGAATGAGGGTGGCGAGGTGTAAGATCTCTACTGCCGCAGCGATATGATAGATCTTTTCCGGTAAGGGTTTTTGTAAGGGATAGGGGCCTTTTCGATACGGTTTGAGACGGGCCCCTAAGACAACGAAGCCAGGCCGAAGCATCTTTCCATTTCGCCCAAGAAGGGTTTGGATAGTCTGATTTAAAAGCGGGTCCCTCCCCTGAAGGGAGGACCGCATAATATCTTGTACCCTTGCCAGATCCTGCTGGATATGGGGATAGTCTTTCCAAAAATGCAGCATAGTTCCTTGTGAAGGAGATGCAGTCGGTTCCCCCTCCTGTACGCATCGCATTGGGAGAGGGGAACCGATACTGTCTCGTTCTATCTAATCTAATCTCTGGGTTCTCCCAGGTACAGGTAGGTTTTCTTGGCGATCTTCCGTTTGTTCCACCAATCCTTTATCCAGGGAATGATCCAGTGATCCAAGCCGAATCCTCGACCCGCTCCTCCCATCATAACGAGGGCTGCGAAGATGTACCAGAGGAGTTCGGAACTTCCCATGGCGGAGATGATGAACATGATGCCCAACCCGATCGAGGCCGCGGCAGCAAGGAATGTAAAGGTTCCGCTGAACAGGGCGAGTCCGATCCCTATTTCGGCAAGCACCAAACCAACCTGCATGAAGAAGGCCACGGTAGGATGAATTCCGATGATGTTCTGGGCGATCCATTCATAGATTTTATACAACCAAGAATCGGTGGAAACGAGAGGCTGAGCCCAAGCTTGGGCCGCATTCGCAGCCGCGCCTGTTGCCGCGCTGACCGCGTCTGTCGCTGCTGCTACTGCTTGTTTAGCCCCTTCCGCTGCAGCACCGGTAGCCGCTGTGACCGCTTCGGCTGCTTTTTCTACCGCTTTTGTCGCGGTTTCAGCCACTGCGGAAGCGGCGGAGGTAATGTCCCCGAACTTGACACCCGGTATTTTGATCTTCGAAGGATCTACCTGGAACAAGCCACCTTCACCAGGATTCAACCATCCTTGACCAACCTTCTTGGCTCCTTCGAGGAACCACTTGACGCCTAGGAACAACCGGAGGGGTACAGCCCAGTAGACGGGGATCTTGGCCGCGAGGTGACTTCCCACGAAGGACCGTCCATCCTTCATTTCGAAGAACTCGTGGGTCAAATACCCCCATACCGCATTTAGACCCGCTAAGCCCCACAGGTAGTGGAGATTCACCAAGTGTTTCAACGCCATGGCGAAGAACCCAGAAAGTTCAATGCCTCCCGCATTAGAAACCGCATGCTTGCTTCCAATGGAAACCATGAATCCGTGGTAGTTGGATTTGAACTTTCGCCGTTCAGGTTTGCCTTCGATCATGGCGATGATGTTGTCGGCAGCCACATCGGCTGTTTGGAGGGCGGTTTCCACGATCTGCGGAAGCACCTTCCCCCCTTCCACGAACCAAAGGATGTCACCCACGAGAAACACATTCTCGTGATCCACCGACTGCATCAATTCGTTCACCAGGATGCGACCCCGTTTGCCTACCAGGTACACCTCATCCTCTTCGAACCGACAACCCGACATTCCGTGGATCCCCTCTTCCCAGGAAGCGTAGGAACATTCTCCCCGAGCTTCCTGCCCCTTGGTTAAGTTCAGCTTGGCAGTGAGTTCCGAACCATGGATCCCTGCGGTCCATACGATCGTAGCTGCCTCGATTTTCTTTCCTCCTTGGATGATCACGCATTGGGGTTCCGCCTTGAAAATTGGGGAGTTCAGGTACACGTCTACCCCTAGTTTCTTCAGGTACTTTTCCGCTTTGTCCCGGAGCTTGTCGGAAAGCATGGCAAGAATCTTTCCCAACGCTTCCACGATGATGATCCGAACTTCCCGCTCCTCGATATGGTACTGCCTACAAAGCACCCTGCGTCGTTCTGCCAATTCACCCGCTAGCTCCACGCCGGTGAATCCGGCCCCGGCGATCACGAAGGTTAGAAGCTTTCTTCGCTCGAAGGGATCCGGCTCACAAGCGGCCTTGCGGAAACATTCCTCCACGTGAGTCCGGATTCGCATGGCGTCTTCCAACGACCAGAGGGTGAAAGAGTTATCCTGAATCCCTTCGATTCCGAAGAACTCCGGATCTCCCCCTGCGGCAATGATCAAGTAGTCATAATCGTACTTGGCGTTCTTGGAAAGCAGGCGTTTGTTCTCGAAATCGATGTTTTGAATAGTATCGGTGACCACTTTAATCCGAGTGCCACTGAAGATTCGCTTGAAACTCACCTGCACCGAAGCGGGATCCACCCGACTCCCTGCCACTTCATGAAGCTCTGTCATGAGCGTGTGGTACTGGTTTCGATCGATTAAGGTGAACTCGATATTGGGGTTCCCTTTCAGTTTCCTGTACAGTTTCTTCATCGCGGCTACGCCACCGTAGCCTCCCCCTAGTACCACAATCCTTGTTTTCTCAGCCATTTGTTTCTCCTCAAGGATCAATGTATCAGAAAATATCAATATTTTTAATATTGATATTACTCTATATTGAAAAAGATGTGAAGTACTGATACAAATCCCCTTTATGCAGAACAGAATGAGTATTTGGGGTTTGGGTATTCCAAAGTTTACAATAGTAAGATTCCGATTACGCATATTTCGCGCTACACTCGGGTTTGCCCTATTCGGCCTTTCTATGGGGGGGATCCTCCTTTCTTGCTCCCGCCCTTTGGAACCGGTTTCTCGTGTTGAGTTTCTCCTTGGTACTACCTGCGGGATTACCGTGTATGGGGTAAAGGATACGAAAATTCTAGATTCCGCCTTTCAACGAGTGCGGGAGATCGAGAACCGAATGAGCGTGAATATCGAAACCAGTGAGGTGAGCGAGATCAACCGGAATGCGGGGATCAAGCCCGTGCCTGTCTCGGATGAGACCTTTCGGGTAATCTCCGAAGGCCTACGGTTTTCCACCTTGAGTAAGGGCGCCTTCGATATAGCGGTTGGAAGACTGGTTTCCCTCTGGGGAATCGGCACGGACCACGCCCGACTTCCAAACCTTGCGGAGATCAAAGAAGCCCTCTCCTTCATCGATTATCGGAAGGTGGAACTGAGCGAGGGGAACCGGACAGTGTTCGTCAAAGAAAAGGGGATTGCCTTGGATCTAGGCGCTATTGCCAAGGGTTGGGCCGCTGACGAAGCTGCCCGGGTGCTACGGGAAAGGGGGGTAAAACATGCCATCATCGATTTTGGGGGGAATATCCTGGTAATCGGATCCCATCCGGAAGGCCGACCCTGGAGGATCGGGATCCAGAACCCGGAAACTACCCGGGGTTCCTATTTGGCCATTGTTCCTGGCACTGATCTTTCGGTCGTTACTTCGGGCACCTACGAGAGGTTTTTCACCGGTCCCGATGGGGTAAAGTACCATCATCTTTTGGACACGAAGACGGGATACCCTATTCGGAACGGATTGGATTCAGTAACGGTGATCGCGAAGCAATCCATCCAGGCGGATGGCCTATCTACCACTCTCTTTGCCCTGGGTAGGGAAGAGGGGCTGAAACTGGCCGAATCTCTTTCGGGGGTAGAAGCGATCTTCGTCACCGAAGACCGGAAGGTCTACTTGACCAGCGGAATCCGAAAGACCTTCGAACTAAAGAATCCTGAGTTCCAAGTGATGCCTTAAATAAAAAGGGCTCTGTTAAAAAACCAGATCGTTGAATCTTCAAAGGCACTGACAAAATGTACGCCTAGAAAGGCGCCTCGGTTTTTATACGGTACAGGCCTACAGTACAGAGGACCCAAAACTTTAAAGGGCGAGCGCTATCCAACTCACCGTAAGGAAGAGAAAAACGAATAGGCATCCCGGTAGGGTGGTGCGGGATGGACCGGCCGCCTGGGGGCGGTGACCCATTCCTTCCTGGCTAACTTCCTGGATCAAGGTCTTTAAGTCTTCCCAGATGCGGGTGCGACGAAGCTGGAACTTCCGCTCGGTGATCCGCTCGAAGTAGAAGAACATCCGGGAAAGCACCGCCCCCAGGCGGCCGGGAACGGGCACGTAGGACCTTAGCGTGAATCGGGACAGGGCGATCATCCCCAGAAGGGTAAAAGCTTTGAAAGCCCCCAAACGAAGAGCCCCCAGGGTCACGGGAAAAGTCCCTAGGTAGAAGATCACCTGTCCCAAGGGAGTGATTAGGTTAGCGGCGGTGATCCCCAGGAAAGCTATCAGATTCGGAAAGGTTTTTATTCGTTTTCCGCTCAATCCCGCGCAGAGAAAATAGAATCCCGTCAGGAGTCCTTTATCGATGAGGGATTCGGTAAAGAGGAAGGGGGGAAGACTCAGTACGCCCGCCAAGAACAGTATGCCAGGGGATAGATTCTGGAGTAGGAAGCTTTGAAAGGCTTGAAGGAACCGGGAATTGGGAATCGCAGCTCCCATCGATTCCGTCTGATGCATAGTCTCGGAGGATTCGTCCTGCTCCATAGTTTCTGGATCGGGTTCCTTACCGGACTGAGGGGATGGGGAAAGAAGAGGGGTTTCCGAGAGGGAAAGGGCGATGGCTCCTAGAAGGATCCCTGTTATTGTACCGAGAGCGAGGAAGGGAGGCCCGATAAGCCAGGCCCCTTCCCCTAGAAGGAAGTACCGGGCCAGAAGGATCTGAATGAGGTTACTGGCTAAGGCCCCCATCACGCTAATCCCCAAAAGGGAAAGGTGGCGGGCCGGGAGAAAGGAAAGGATCGTCATGGTGATCCCACTGGCCAGGGACCCGGCTGTGGAAAATACGAAGATATAGGAGAACAACGTGCCATTCACCAGGGCCTGTCCAAAGATTTTGAGCCCCACCAGGGCCAGGATGAATCGGGGGGATTCTTTCCGGAGGGCAAGTAAAATGGGTAGATTCGCCAAGCCCAGTCGGAAGAAGGGAAGGGGTTTAGGGATTAGAAATTCGATTGTGGAGAGGAACAGGCAAAAGGCGCCGTAGAGGGCTATCTTCTCCTCCTCTTTGGAAAAAGGACTCCTACCGATTGGCACTTGAGCTGAGCTGATTCGTTTGAAGGATCCAGAATCGTGAGAGATGTCAGAAGGTACTTGCATCCACCTCTTCTCCTGGTCTGTTCTGCCCTGCAGCCCCTTGAACCCGAAGAAAAATCCGATTGGGCAGGCAGGCTACCCACTCACTGTTCCGGGATATTTTCCCCATGTGGATGCAGATCTTATCCCGGCAGGGGGAACTTTCCACAAAGGCAGCTCTATCTTTGATACGCACGTGGGTTAGACCCAAGGGGCCGGGGATGTCCAGTTCTAGTTCCTTTGACAAAGGATAGATCCACACCTTTGACTGATTCTGGATGTAGAGGACTGCTTCTCCTCCCCGATTTCCATACACATGGTAGGAGAAGCCGCCTAGCACTACGATACTGATGAGAATGGCCCCTAGGTCGAGGAGGCGGACCTTCTGCCTGATAGAGGTGATTAAGCTCTGTCTGTTTCTATCGATTCCCACCTGGTTCCTTTCTTCCCTTTAGCAGTGGTTCCCTGCATAGCAGTGTCCTGATGGATGCATGGGCCATGGTTGGCTACATACCGGAGGTTATACACCCTGTGAAACGCCCATTTCCAGGGGAGAATCGTATCAGTCTGGCGGCAGGTGAGGTGTGATACTCTTACAGCTCAGTTACCTCTACCCATTTCCGGGTTCTCCAGCTCTCCATTCCCAGCTCGGCCAGTTGCACTCCTTTGGCCCCTTCCTTAAGGTTCCATGGAAAGGGATCGTCCTGGGCGTAGTGACGGAGGAACTTTTCCCATTGCACTTTGAAAGCGTTGTCATAGGGATCCCGGGTGGGAACTTTGGCCCAGTTCTCATAATAGTTAATGGGGCTGTCGATGTCCGGGTTCCATACGGGTTTGGGAGTCATGGCTTCGTCCTGGATCCAGCATTCCCGTAGTCCCGCAACGGCGGTTCCCTTCGTTCCATCCACCTGTAGGACTAAAAGATCATCCCGTCGGACCCGCACATCCCAGGAACTGTTGAACTGGCAAACGATCCCGTTCTTCAACTCGAAAATTCCGTAGGCTGAGTCATCTGCGGTACAAGTGTATTCCTTACCGTTTTCGTCCACCCGTTTGGGGATGTGGGTGGCGCCAAGGGCCACTAGGGATTTGATTTCCCCAAAGAGGTTGTCGATCACGTAGCGCCAGTGACAGAACATATCGATCATGATCCCTCCACCGTCCTCTTTCCGGTAGTTCCAGGAAGGTCGCTGGGCTGGCTGGTTGAATCCATCGAACACCCAGTACCCGAACTCCCCTCGGACGGAAAGAATCCGGCCGAAGAATCCGGTATCGATCAGGTATTTCAACTTCAGTAGGCCGGGCAACCAGAGCTTGTCCTGCACCACCCCGTGTTTTACCTTTTTCTGTTCAGCGGCTCGGTACAGTTCCATCGCCTCTTTGGTATTGGTGGCAGTGGGTTTCTCGCAGTAGATGGCTTTTCCTGCCTGTATCGCCTTCATCACCGAGGGATACCGTAACTCGGTTACCTGGGCATCGAAGTAGATTTCGTTCCGGGGGTCCTGAAGGGCTGAATCTAGATCTGTGGTGTATTCCTTCACCTCATACTGAGTGGCTAGGGACTTGAGTTTTGCCTCGTTCCTCCCCACTAGAATGGGAACCGGCATCAGCACGTCCCCGTTTCGTAGCCGGATACCCCCCTGTTTCCGGATGGCCAGGATGGAGCGAACCAGGTGCTGGTTCGTGCCCATGCGGCCAGTGACTCCATTCATCAGGATGCGGACAGTTTTTTCCATGGATTAGATCCTCCTTCACTCTAAGTCATGTTGAACGGCCCGGCTTTCCAATCTGGTTGCAACCGTTCCCTTATTTAAACATGTTCCCGAAAAGCTTTCGTGATCATCCCCAAGAACTCCTGTTGATCCATGCTCCAGTAACGGGTAGAGAAGATCTCCACTTCGATGAACCCTTTAAACCCGCTTTTTTCCACTTCTCGCCGAATCCCGGGGATGTCAATACACCCTTCTCCCATTAAGCCCCGGTCGTTCAGGAAATCGGTGGTGGGGCTTTTCCAGTCACACACGTGGAAGGCGAAGATCTTATTCCCTTCCCCTGCCCGCTTCAGTTCTCGGGGAAGGTTGGGGTCCCACCATAGGTGGTACACGTCCACGGCGATTCCCAACAGGGGATGCTCCAGTTCCCGACAGAGGTCGTTCGCCTGTTCCAGGGTCACGATAGCGGAACGGGTGTCGGCGTACATGGGATGTAGCGGTTCGATGGCGAGCCTGAGGCCCACTGTTTCCGCCTCCTTCAGGATCGCTTCCAGCCCTTTCCGGATCTGTCTGCGGGATTCTTCGAGGGATTGTCCCGGATGGGCGCCCGGCACGATCACCAAGAGGGGCGAACCTAATTCAGCGGAAAGATGGATGAAGGCCTTGTTGTCGTCGATCCGTGCCTGCCGTTCGGCTTCGCTGAGGGCCGGGAAAAATCCCCCTCGCACGGTAGCCACGATGGAAAGTCCTGCGGAACGAATCCTTTCTCCGATTTTTTTTGCGTCTCTCCCGTCCAACGCGTCCCTCCACACGGATATTCCTTTCACTCCGGCTTTAGCGTACCGTTCAATGGCTTCTTCGATAGACCAGGGTTTAGTGGTGATCGTGTGGATCGCGAGCCGACTCAAGTCTTGCATCATGGTCTTTCTCCTTTCACAAAGAACCGGTAGGGTTCTCGAGGGGGATTTTTGGATGATTTCTCGGGGACAATGCTTTTCAGGTACAGTGCAAGTTCGAGAAGATGGTAGTCTCCCCACAGGCAGGATTCTCCGTGGGGAACCTTGGCGCCGGGAGGGACATAGTCCCATCCATTGGGCCGGTGGTACACCGCGTGGAGAAGAAGGCCCTCGTGATGGGGGTTTTTCGAAAGATAGGGCTCCTCTGTCAGGGTACTGGCAATCCGTAATCCCGCCTTTAGGTAGGGATTCTGAATGGAGATTTCCCCGGACGAGGAAGCCGATAAAAGGGGTGGGCCTAGGGGATCCTCAGGGGTAGATGCTTTGCTTTCTTCCATAAATAGCCCCAACCTTAAAAGACCCTGGGCGGCGATAGCGGCGGCGGAGGAGTCCACTGGTTCATAAGGATTAAAAGGATCTGCCGGACGGTTCAGGTCCAGGTGGTGGAGGTTTGGAGCG
>CAKZQO010000302.1 GCA_937140905.1 uncultured Spirochaeta sp. | reverse complement strand
CGGGCTTCGTGCTTTTCAACAGGTATCCATTCGCTCCCGCTCGGATGGATTCCAGGATCCGATCCGTGTCCTCGAACACGGTAAGAATGATTATGATCACCGAGGGAAACCTTTTTTTAAGGATCCTTACTCCTTCGATCCCGCTCATCCCCGGTAACCCGATATCCATCAGAACTAGATCAGGGGTAGGTAAGGTCTCTAGGGCTTCCAGAAAAGTCTCTACCCGTTCGAAGGTACGCACCACATTCACCCTTGGATCTAATCCCAAGAGGTACCGTAAGCCTTCCCGTACCTCTTTTTGGTCCTCCACGATGATCAGATCCAGGGGTTTGGAAGCCGAGGGGGAAGTCATGGGCTTTCCTCCTTCCCCTTGAGGATACCCTTGGAAAGTTGGAAGGTAAATTGAGTTCCTTCCCCTTCTGAAGTGTCCATGGAAAGCCGCCCTCCCAGAGTTTCGATCCGGAATCGAATGTTCTGCAATCCTGTTCCTTGTTTGGGACCTTCTTTTAAAGTGATTCCCCTTCCATTGTCGGAGAATCGGAATTGGATAGAGTCTCCTTTGTCTCTCACTTCCAGCTCTACCATTTTCGCACCAGAATGCTTCAGAACGTTACTCACCAACTCCTCGAATACCTTTTCCAATTCTCCTGCCACTATGGATGAGAGCACAGTAAGGACTTGGGGGGGATCGATCCGGCAGGAGAACTCGATTCCGTTCATCTCTAATCGCTTTCGAATCGAGGCGGAAAGAAAGGCCCCAAAATCTTTCTCTAGTCCCTCTCCTTCGTCCAATCCTCCCACGATACTCTTCACGTGCTTCATCGCATCGAGGCAGTTCGTTTCCACATCATCGAAGAGTTCTTTCAATTTTTCCACCGCACGGTGGCCTTCCCTCTCTACCAATTTTCTGGCCACGTTAGCACAGAAGAAGATATTGGTAAGTTTCGCGCCGATAGAATCATGCATGTCCCGATAGATACGCTTTCGTTCCTCTAACACCCGCAGCCGGGTAATCTCCTGCTGAAGGGCGCGAACCTCTTCCGTTCGCTCCCGAACCCGCTGCTCGAGGGAGCTAGAGTACTGATCCACCGCTTCCACGAGTTTGTTCAATTCCCTTCCTAGAATTCCAAACTCGTCCTCACCTCCTACCTTAATTCGGGCTGTCCGATCCCCTCCTTCGATCCGGTTTACCACGTCTATGATCCGGTGTAAGGGGGACGTGATGAACCGGTTCGTGATGATGCTGATTACGATGGTGAGCATACCCATCAATAGAACCTCGATAATAGTGATGAGGGTAAGAAGCCACCGAGCATTGAAAAGTATTTGTGTGTATGGAAGGGCAACAAGAAGGTGCCATCCCAGAGGCTTACTGAGACGGTAGGAGACTAGCATCTCTGAGCCCTCGATGCGCACCCGGAATACCCCCTCCTCATTGTCGAACCTTCCTTCCAGACCCGGCACCATTTTAGGATCCAACGAACCTGCGATGAATCGTCCTTTGGCACTCACTAGTAGAGCCTTTCCTTCCTTGGGAATGTTAAGATCTTCCAAGAGGGCTTTCATATTGTCCAGAAGGATATCCAACCCTAAAACTCCCAAAAGCCGTCCTTCCGCATCCCGCACGGGAAGAACGCAGGTAATTCCTTCCGCATCCACACTAGCATACCGGTAAGGTTCTGAAACGGCAAATCCATTCTTTTCTAGGGCTGTTTGGTACCAGGGTCGTTTCCGCGGATCATACCCAGGTGGAAAAGTAGGAGTATAATCGATAAACTCGGGTCCTACCCCCCATTCGAACATCCTACCATCCTCGGTCCCGAGATAGATGGCCCGAAGGTACCGTTTCCGGGAAAGAACCGAAGCAATGAATAGGTCTCGCATCCCCTTTGGATCGATTCCTTGCACAGCCTGCGTGTAGGCCAAACTTCGGGAAAGAGCCTCCATCTGATCGAAGAAATCCTTTACCCGGGCGTCCGTTCCTTCCAAAATTACGGAAGCTACCTCTTCTGCGGTTTGGATGGAAAAGTTCTTCAGCATATCCCGGCTGATGAGAAAAATGGCGCATAGGAAGGAAAGAGTTACCAGGAGAATCGCTAGGGTGAATTTCGTGTTGATTCGGAGATGCTTCCAACTTTTCCAGCGAATCCAGCCCCTGAAGGCGTTCATCCGCCCATTATAGAAAGATCTTTTCGAACCTGTCAAAGGCGTATGGCGGCGGAAAATTTCGAATTGTTCCCTCTGTATATGATTGAAAGCTTATTTTGCCTTGACAGTCTACGAATATCGAAATAAGATAAACTAATAATTACGATTATCGTATTTTTAAAGGAGGTTTCCATGAAGGTTGGTTGCGTAAAGGAGATCAAAAAGCACGAATACCGGGTTGGACTCACTCCCTCCTGCGTAAGATCCTACGTTTCCCACGGGCATTCGGTCTTTATTCAGGCGGGAGCAGGAATTGAGGCAGGGTTTTCAGACGATGAATACCGGGCTGCCGGTGCTCGAATAGAACCTTCACCTGAGGCTATCTATCAAACCTGCGAAATGATCGTGAAAGTAAAGGAACCCCAACCTTCCGAATATTCCCTATTCCGAAAAGGGCAGATCCTGTTCACCTACCTCCACCTGGCAGCGGACGAGAATCTTACCCGGGCTCTGATGGATAGGGGAATAAAAGCAGTAGCGTACGAAACGATTCGTCTAGAAGACGGGACCTTACCGTGTCTAAAGCCGATGAGCGAAATCGCGGGTCGGTTATCCGTTCAGGAAGGAGCCAAGTACCTGGAAAAACCGTTTGGAGGCCGTGGCATCCTATTGGGAGGGGTGCCGGGGGTTCAACGGGGAAAGGTTGCCATCGTGGGGGGGGGAGTGGTAGGCTTCAATGCTAGCCGGGTAGCATTTGGCTTGGGAGCAGATGTGACCGTACTAGACATCAATCCCAACCGATTGGCCTACATCGATGACATCTTCCACGGCCAGGTGAATACCCTATTCAATTCTACAGAAAACCTAGAGCGGACCATACGGGAATGCGACCTGCTCATTGGCGCAGTTCTCATACCCGGTGCCCGGGCACCAAAACTGATCCGGCGGGAACACCTAAAAGTGATGAAACGGCATGCCGTCATCGTGGATGTGGCTGTGGACCAGGGGGGATGCACGGAAACCACTCGGCCTACTACTCACGACAACCCTACCTATACAGTGGATGGAATCGTACACTACTGCGTGGCGAACATGCCAGGCGCTGTAGCCCTTACCTCTACTCTGGCATTGACGAACTCCACTCTTCTGTATGGATTGAAGCTGGCAGACCTTGGATTGGAAGAAGCCTGTCGAAAGTACCCGGATCTTCGGGAAGGTTTGAATCTCTATGAGGGGAAAATCACCCATCGAGCAGTAGCGGATGCTTTCAATCTTGCCTATACGCCAGCGGATACGGTACTGTAGGCTATGCCTTTAGGGATTCAACCGGATGAAACTGACTGGAAAATCATTGAGATCCTCCAGCAAGGATGGGTACCCAATAACACTATAGCCCGAGCGCTGAACATTTCGGAAGGAACTGTCCGAAGCCGCCTTAAGAAACTGAAAGACGCGGGCATCCTAACAATCCGTGCCCTTATCAATCCCGACGTGTTGGCCAATAAACAACTTGTATTGGTGGCTCTCACCGTAGCAGAATCCCGCCTTTTGGAACGGAAAGCGGAAGAAATTTCCCATCTTCCTAACGTGCTTTCGGTTTCCATCACTTCTGGTCGTTATGACCTGATCGCTGAAGTCCTGGTAGATTCTAACAAGGGATTGGTAAAGTTCCTAACCGAAGAATTATCGGGAATCGAAGGGATCACCCGCTCGGAAAGTTTCATCATGTTGAAAAATTACAATAAATACGTGTAAACTTCTCGTATGGAGGCGATCGAGAAGCTCCTGTCTAAGGGGAAATACTCACGAAAGGATCTTCTCTCCATCTATCGCTTCCTTTGCAAACATACCCACCCCGATATCCGCAAGGATGGAGGGGAGTTGTTCCTTCGGCTTCGAAAGGTGTACGAGGAAGCCCTGGAAAAATTGAACCATCGGGCTTCGGTTACACCGTCTTGCACCATTTCTTCCATCGATCCTACGCAATTCAGCCGGTTCCTAGACCTTCCTCGGGCACAAACCCCTCGAGGGTACCTATTTTCTGCTCTGAGGCTCTACTTTCTTTTAGGTCTCCATAGCCATAAGGTGAGGGCTTCCGTAGGGAAGAACGAGCGGTACTCTACGGTGATCCAAGCGGTTCTGTTCTGGGCCGAACAATACAATCCTAGGTTCTCGGAAGAATTCAAGCGATTCAACGAACGGATCTTTCAGCCCATTGCGGATCTTAGAAAGTTAAAAACCTACGCGTTGGCAAAACGGTTGTTTGTATCAGGAGCAGAACTTTTCCTTCACTACCAGGAAACGGGGAGGGAAATTTCCCGAAAACTGGCAGGTGAAAAACTCACCTCCGCTCTCACCCTTCTTGAGCGACTTAAACTAGACGATCCCACCGAGGGGTTCGCTCGATTCTTGTTGGTAGAAATCGAAAAAGGCCGGGATAGCTATTAAAAAATCCGAACCATTTCTTTCACAACAGAACTCCAGAAACCTGGGCTAGGATCTGTAGTGAGTTTTGCGAATTCTTCTGGTGTGTATACGAGAATTTCGAGAGAGGGAAGCTTATCCCGTAAATCGCTAAATAGTAGCCCGCGCTCTGGAAAGGGAAGGTCTATATCTGCCACTAGAATCAGATCGATATCGTTTTCAGAATGGAGCGCATTCCGGGCAAAGCTTCCAAACAGATACCCTTCCTTCTATGGCGGTACGAAGATACTGAATGACCTCCTGAGGAGACATACCAAACAAGGGATCTCTAGTAGATTTCACTAGAATATCAGGCATCATCAAGGCATCTCCCAATCCCCTTATTGATTCAACATTTTTACTTCCAAGGCCCGAGCAATTTCGAGAATCGAATGACTCTTGACCTGCATATACCCTCGATACAAAGCCACTGCGTTCAGAACTTTCTCACCCACCTGTTGGGCAATGAAGCACGTTTGGGCAAAATGGCCAGCATTAAAAGAATCCTGCGCCCAGCAGAGGTCATCCTTGGCCTGTTTGAACCAATCCATCGCGCGGTTCTGAGCCATCTAATCACCTGATGTTCAGTGTAAGAGTTTGGTATCAAGAAGGCAAGACTACAGCAATTCGATGCGGGCAAAGATGTAATCAAGGCTTTCCTCTTTGAGGAGTACTCGAAAATAGGGGGTGTCCTTCAAAGGAACGATTACGGTATCCTGCGCATCTAGATGATGCTTTCCTCGCTCCACATCCACCCAGTGCACCAAACGGATATTCCCATCCACGATCTCTATGCAGGTAATGCCCCCTTTGCCCGTGGCGGAACCCGAATTGAACACTGAGGGGACCATGAAGTGACTTTCGTAGATGCTTCCCCGCATGGCTTCTTCAGGACTCGATTCAAGAAGAGCAAGAAGCTTTTCTTTTGCCTTCTGAACCTCTTTAGCAATCTGCGTCTTTTCTTTACTTTCGGCCCGGGGATATCGGCGGCAAAGCTCTTCGATCTGGAACTTTAATACATCAACTTTGGACAAGGACTCGAACAAGGGCCGATGGGTGTGTCCGATGATGGAAAGAATCTTTCTTGCAGTGGAATACTCGTAGATCTTTTGCTCAGTCTTGAACTTCTTCTTATTGTTCTTCGCTACCGAACCGTTCATGATTCCCAAGGGACGGGCTAGGTACCGTACAATGTATCCAAAGACCCGGTTCAAACGGGTATAGACAGGCGAAATTTGATGACCGTGAAAGACGAAGATATTCTTCCCATGGTAACGGAGACGGAAGGCTTCGTGCACCTCCCGTCCCTTTCTCCCCGGACGAAGGGCTAGGAGTTCATCATGGTTTCCCCAGAGTTGCACCAGCCTGCCATTCCGGGCGAACTCGTCGAAGAGGAGGAACGCTGGTTCCCAAGCTCTACGAACTTGAAACGGAAGGAACTTTTGGTATTCTTCAATATCCCCATTCAAAATCAAGAGGAACTGATTGGGAAAGTAGTACTCCCTTAGAGCAGTAAGAAAAAGACCGGCATTTTCTTTAAAATCGTCTTTGCTCCCTCCATCTCCCATGTGCAGATCACTGAACACTACCACCCGGTCTTGGGCGGTTATTTCGCGCGCAGGTGCGGTATCGAACAAGTCGTCCAAGTACTCTTCGATATGTGTATCTATTCCCGTCATTGAAAGATCTATACTTCTCCTTTGTTAAGAATGTATGAAAAAGAAGAAGTCTCGCCAACTTATCACGTACCAAAAAAGTTTGGAGAAGATTTGACTTCCTTTGATATTTGACCTAAATTTTAACTGTAATCCATCCTTCCAGGAGGTTTCTATGGGTGAAAAGAAACTCTACAAGAAGGAAAGCAAGAAGCCGCCGCAGAAATCCATCAAAGAAAAGCGAAGGGAAAAGAAGGAAAAACACAAACAGCAGTCCAACGTGCCGAATACTTGATCGACAGGAACACCCATAGGGGAGCAGAGGGCTCCCCTCTTTTTTATTCTTCCGCATTTACTCTTCTGAGACAAGCATGTGTTCCTTGAGGATTTCTTCCGGTATCTCGGGGCGTTGAAGTAGGATTTCCGGATTCTCCACGAACTGTTTGAACATCTCAATGGCTTTTGCTGCGTAGAGACCTTCTGAAATACGATCATCGAAAGTATATTTCATCGTAAGAAGGTCTTCCACCACGAGAGAACCTCCTTCCCCTACGACGAATCCTTTTCGGAGTTTCCCAATCACCGCGAAAATTGAGGCATTACCCCATTCGTATAGATGATGGTAAGGAGCATCGAGACCGACACTCCCTAGATTCGCCACGTATACACTGGTGTACAGAGGATCTAGGCGAATCATTTCAGAAGGGGCGATACCGAAGTAGTCTAGAGCTTTGAATACCCATATTACCAAAGTCAGTAAGGAGCGGGGAAGTTTCGTGAAGAATTCAATTTCGTGATCGCTTTCGTTTCCAGCCATATCCCGGGCCTTCTCTACCTCTCGATTCACCTTCTCGATCACGTCCTCCAATGTATCGAAGGGACTGAAAGTAATCTTCACATTCGTTTCTAGCCCTTCGTCGGTGAGTTGTTTTTTTACGATGAAAGATAGCTGGATGCGATTCCGTTGATAGATCTTCTTTCCTGAGATGAAGCGGTTCATCTGCGGCCTGAAGGCTATAGCTCGTACGATTCCGCATAGAATGACATGGAACAAGGTGAGACGTTTCCCGTTTCCCTTGTTTTCTTTATTGTACTGGCGAATGAACTCTATTGTTTTCTTCATGTGTAGTTCATGGGTAAAGTATACCGCCGATTCATTACGGCCTTTCATCACGTAGGGATTGATCAAGCGAAATGCGGGAAGCCCTTTGATCAGCGTTCCATCGTACCGTTTTCGAATACCCATTTTTTCAGCCTCCGGCCGAAGTATACGGTTCCTGATTAGGAGTGGTCAAGGTGATAGAGAGATAAATAAAGGCGCTGCTTATCCAAATGGACTTCGCAGCACCTCTTCTTGTTTTAGTGATACTACCCGTTCTGACAATATCAAATCCTATGGCTACTATGGTGAATCACCGCCAGACATACTTCTTGAATTTGACTGAAGGGTTCTTGGAAATTTCCTGAGCTGAACCATCGTAATTAGATACTTTCTGCCATCCGAGGTACTCGTGTAATACCCACCATACACCTGTTGCGAATACCCCAGAATTGCAATACACAATGATTTCTTGGTTCGCATTTAAACCGAGTTCCATGACCGCTTCTTCGATAGCACTCTTCGATACGAACTTATCTTCTCCCGTGAAGAACCAGTTGGTAGGAAAAGATAACGCGCTCGGTAGATGTCCAAATTGCGCTACAAAGGCTGGTTTCGAAAGGCCAAAATAATCACTGTAGGGCCGTGCGTCTACTATTACTCCCCCACTCATCGCCTTTAGCACCTCGTTCATAGAAACGACATACTGTTTACGAGCCTTTACTGCATATTTCCCAGCTGGTTTCTTTACCGCATCGGTGCTGATTGCCTTTCCTGCTTTAGTCCACCCTTCGTATCCTTCCGCAAGAACAGCTACATTATCTAAACCAGCGTATGCAAGAGTCCAGGCAACACGGGTAGCAAAATGAAACCTGCTTAGTCCAGAAGACTCTACCACAACCACCCAACTATCGTTGGATATGCCTGAACTATTGATCAAATCCTGGAGATCGTCCACATCTGGGAGTTCGGCAGAAAGCGCTCCTTTGTTCGGGGCCCAGGTTCCATAGAAGCTATTCACAGATCCAGGAATGTGACCCGCTTTATAGTCTTCCGCTTTTCGCACGTCCAACACGATCAGCTTCGGATTGTTCAGGTTAGCTTCCAACCACGCCACATCCACCACCGCAGGGATATCCCGAGCGAAGAGATTTCCGCCCATTATAACCCCCAGCGCCAACATCAATAATAGGATTCTGTTCGTTTTCATCTTTTTCTCCTCTCCTTCTTATAGGATTAAAAAACTTTTATATTCAATTTTTTATCTATACTACAGTATCGAATCAAATAAAACAAGTGGTCAATGTATAAATATTGGATGAATAGCTGGATCAATCAGTGTCCCGTACTCCAAATGGTCATTCGACGTATACGGAGACTGTTATGAGTAGGAGGGCGGGTAGTTACGGGTTGAGGGTAGGGTTGATCATTGAAGGGGGTGAGCGCTTTCTGTGGGAAACTATCGCAAGGGTTCTCAACATAAACGACCTGTTGAACCGTCCAGCTACCCACTAGCGGGATGCACAACCTCTGCAAGCCCTACCAGCTCAGATCCGATAAGCAAGATGATCACTACCATTGGGTAGTACAACTTATGAGCTTATCGGTGGCAACAGATCCACATACTGAACATAGTATCTCCGGTACAAAGAAGGAGATAATCCTGTACACTTCTTAAATACACGGGAAAAGTGGAACTGGTTTTCGAACCCAAACATGAGGGCAATTTCGCCAATCGTCTTATCCGAACTTATCAGGTATCCGGAGGCGGCCTCTATTCGTAGCCGGATCGCGTACTGGAGAGGGGATATATGGAGATGCTGTTGGAAAAGACGGATCAAATACTCCTTACTGATTCCTACCCTCTGGGCAATACTTTCCACGGTCAATTTCTTTCTCGTTCCCCGTCGCATCACTTCAAGAGC
This sequence comes from uncultured Spirochaeta sp., assembly GCA_937140905.1. GTDB lineage: Bacteria > Spirochaetota > Spirochaetia > DTKZ01 > DTKZ01 > DTKZ01. The sequence goes on along the minus strand of CAKZQO010000302.1, from coordinate 6,908 downwards.
CTTTTGCACATGGTGGAATCCACCGCGACTTAGCGGTATAGTTTCTTGCTCCTTCCCATACACCGTATAGAGAAAACTCATCAGTTGATGCACCGCTGCTTTTTTATGGAATAGAGAGGGGGCTCCTCCCAACTGGTGGATCGTTTCGAAGATAAAATGGTAGCGGGAGTTCAATATCAGGGGATTACGAGACCCGGATAGCACGGTATTCAAAACGGACTGTAATTCTTCTTCAGGGTCCACCGCGAACAAAAGAGCATAGTAGGTGATCGGTTGTTTCTGGATATGCTGCGCATCCGGAATGATCGAATGGAACTCATGGGGACCCGTTAGAAATAATGATTCTGACCGGATTGGAAACTTTGACCGATGATTCAGGAAGGATCCGGCGCCTTCAAAAAAGTAATGGAGTTCGTATTCCCCTTCGCCATGGGCATGGTACCGGGAATGCCAAGCCATCCGATCCCCCGTGGCAATCCGATACTCATACACGATGTCCCGTATTTCCATCTGAAGAATGATATCAATTTTAGATATAAAGAATCAAGTTTCTTTATGGTAGTTGTCACACCTGAGACATATAATAACCTCATTCATTAATCAAACAAGGTAGAGGAGGCGCCAATGAAAAGATGGTTAGGTTTGGTTCTCGTTGCAGCCAGTATCCTTGTGCCTGCAATGGGAGGAGGAAAAGCGGAAAGCAAACCTGTGGAGAAGCAAAAAATTTCTCTCTGGCACATTCGGGTGGACAAGGCCATGGGTCCGGTAATTGCAGAATGTGTAGACCGCTTCATGAAAGACAACCCCAATGTGGAAGTGGAAAATGTGGGCAACGAAAATGACCCCTACAAAACGAAACTGAAAGTCGCCATGGGAAGCGGGAATCCTCCCGATGTGTTCCATTCCTGGGGTGGGGGATGGCTGGAAGCGTTCGTGAAAGAAGGATTAGTGGGAGACATCACTGCCGATCTAGACAAGGATGGTTGGAGAAACATGTATTTTCCCGCTTATCTAGACATGATCAAGTTCAATGGGAAGAATTATGGTGTTCCCTCTGAAATGAGTTTTGTTCTAGTATTCTATAATAAAGATATTTATAACAAATTGGGGCTCAAAGTACCTACCACCTGGTCGGAGTTCATCCATAACGTACAGACCATCAAAAAAGCGGGATATATTCCTATAGCCGAAGGGAACAAGAGCAAATGGCCTGGAGCTTTGACATTTATCTACCTATCCCTTCGAATTGGAGGGTATGACGTGTTCCAGAATGCGTACCAGCGAGTTCCAGGGTACACTTTCGAAGATCCTTCGTTTATAAAGGCTGGGAAAATCATCCAGGAACTAGTCGATATGGGAGCTTATCCCGAAGGATTGAATGGAATCAACTACGACACAGGCGGCTCCCGTATGTTAATTTATACAGAGAAAGCGTCCATGATCATTCAAACAGCTGGATTCATTCCTAGCGCGAAGACGGAGGCACCTGAGTTCTATCAGAAAAAGCTCGGCTTCTTCCCCTTTCCCATGGTCGAGGGCGGTAAAGGAGATCCGAGTGACATAGTAGGTGGAGTGAACGCATACTCTATCTCCAGCAAAACCAAGTACCGAGATGCGGCGGTAAAACTCCTGAAATACATTAGCGACAAAACCTATGGTCAAATGATGGCAGACCGGGCTGATCGGCTTTCGCCTGTATTTGGAGTTCAGCTGAAAACACCCGTACAACAGGAAATGTTCAAGATAGCTTCTACTGCAAAACATGTTCAGATCTACTACGACCAATTCCTGCCTCCCGAATTAGGGGAACTCCATAAGGATACCACTCAAGCATTGTTCGGCAAGACTATGACGCCGGAAGAAGCCGCAAAGAAAATGGAAGCTAAGGCAAAAGAGATTTTCGGGAAATAGGCATCCCTTAGGATCCTAGAAACAGACCTCCGGGAAACCAACCGGAGGTCTTCTGTTCAGAGTCGAGTCGATTTTATAATGCTTGTAACGGGATTTCAAAATCATGATAAAAAAGAATAAGCTACGCTACCTTGGAACGGTTTTCTTTTTCCTAGCGCCGGCATTCTTCGTGTACTTCCTGTTCAACGTGTATGGGGTAGCCATGACCTTCTATTACAGCACCCTGAAATGGACTGGTATCGGTACCTCGATGCAACCTATTGGAATACAAAACTTCCTGCGCTTGTTGAATGACCCCATGATCTGGCACTCCCTGAAGAACAACCTTATCCTCGTAATCGTGTCTATCAGTGTCCAGCTACCTTTAGGGCTTACCCTCGCATTGCTTCTGAACAGCAAGATCAGAGGCACGAAATTCCTCCGAACCGTCTACTTTATGCCCATGCTACTTTCTACAGTCGCGACCGGTATTCTCTGGTCCCTCTTCTACGATCCGAACTTTGGGTTGTTGAACTTCTTCCTGGAGCGTGTGGGATTGGCATCCCTGAAAAGTGGATGGTTGGGAAGTGAGAAAACAGCCATGACCGCTGTTCTCATCACCATCTGTTGGCAATACACTCCCTTGTACATGATTCTAATGAAAGCGGGGCTCACGAATATACCAGAAGAACTGTATGAATCCGCGAGGATCGATGGAGCTACCGGAGGAAAGTCTTTCTGGTACATTACCCTACCCCTCATGGCAGACACAATCAAGATTTCGGCCGTCCTTTCTTTAGTGGGTTCACTGAAATATTTCGATCTTACCTATGTAATGACGGGGGGCGGGCCAAACGGGGCTACCGAGCTTATGGCCACTTATATGTATAAAAAGGGTTTTGTAGAATTCAATATGGGGTACGGGAGCGCAATCGCTGCGTTCATGTTCCTGGTTGCCCTCCTTATTACAAGTATCGTGCAGTATAGTACCCGACGAAGATCCTCATAGGAAAAGGAACCTATCTATGGATATAGTGAAAAGAATCCTTTTATATCTACTAGCGGCATTCTTCCTCGTTCTGATGGGATACCCCTTCATATTCGTCCTCTTTACCTCTTTTAAAACCCCCATGGAATACATGGTAAACGTATGGGCCTTTCCTAAGACGATTGCCTTCGAAAATTACGAAAAGGTACTGCAACCGTACTTCCTTCGATACTTCTTGAACAGCATAATCGCTTCTTCCAGTACCGTGGCCATCGTGATCCTGATTGCTTCAATGGCCAGCTATGCGTTTGCCCGGATGCGTTTCCGATGGAGCAACATCCTCTTTATTGTGTTCGTTGCCGGGATGATGATTCCCGTACACACCACCCTCATTCCTATCTATGTGCTGATCAACCGAATTGGGCTTTTCGACACCTTACCAGGTTTGATCGGTCCCTATACCAGCTTCAGTCTGCCCGTAGCGATTTTCATTATGACCGGGTTTTTCAAGGAAGTACCAAGAGAACTAGAGGAAGCTGCCCTTATGGATGGCTGTTCCCACTGGATCATCTTTCGAAAAATCATGTTTCCCCTCTCCACTCCCGCCATCGCAACAGTGGGAATCTACAATTTCCTGCATACATGGAACGAGTTCATCTATGCCCTCGTCCTCATTAATAGCCCTTCCAGAAAAACCCTTCCTCTCGGTATTCGCGAGTTCTACGGCATGGAATCCGTGAACATTCCGGGTGTCATTACTGCTTTACTGGTCGGATCGTTACCCGTACTGCTCTTCTATTTCCTTGCTCAGGAACGGGTGATCAATGGATTGGTTTCCGGAGCCGTGAAAGGATAAGATTTTAACATAACATAAGGAGAAAAGAATGGATCTTCTTCAAGTCAAAGGGAATCGGATCGTTACGAAGGATGGGAACCCCTTCTTTCTTAGGGGAACCTGCATCGGTGGATGGATGAACATGGAAAACTTCATTGACGGGTACCCGGGAACTGAGTCTGGATTACGGGACATCATGTATAAAACCCTCGGCGTATCCAAAGGAGAGTTCTTTTTCGAACGTCTTCTGGATTATTTCTTCGATGTGGATGATTTGAAATTCCTCAAAAAATTGGGGGTTACAGTAGTTCGGCTGCCCCTAAATTACCGTCATTTCGAAGACGACGAACATCCCTTCGAATATAAAGAAAGCGGCTTCGCACGGCTCGACAAAGCCCTATCCCTCTGTGAATCGGTAGGAATCTATGCAATCCTAGATATGCACGCGGTACAGGGGTGGCAGAACGCGCATTGGCATAGCGACAATTCGAGGGGTATCTCCCTGTTCTGGAGGAATCGCCAGTTCCAGGATCGCTTCATTGCCCTTTGGGAAGAACTTGCCCGGCGATACAAGGGTCGAACTGTGGTGGCGGGCTACAATATCATGAACGAACCGTGCTCCAATGTGGCCGATGGAGACTACCCCCACACTTTCTATGGAGCCTATGTCCCAGACTGGGACCGGATGAACCGGATCTACCGACGCACAGTGGAAGCAATCCGAAAGATCGACCCGTCCCATATCATTTTCCTCGAAGGAGATATGTACTCGCATAGTTTCCATGGGTTGGACGCTCCTTTCGCAAACAATCTCGTATACTCCAGCCATAACTACAACGCGGCGGGCTTTGGTCCCGGTCCCTATCCGGGAGAGTTCCATACCCACCGGCCTGATCGGCAGGAGGAAAACGGATACTGGGACAGGAACAAACAGGTAGAAGTGTTTAAAGCGCAGGAAGGAACCAAGTTCTCGGAAAGGCATAACGTGCCTCTCTGGATCGGAGAGTTCGGTTCCCAATACAACGGGCCTGCCGAGGAAGTCCCCTATCGGTTGAAAGCAATGGAAGATCAGATCAATGTGTTCAACCAGTTCGGCGCTCATTGGACCACCTGGACATACAAGGACGTAGGAGTGATGGGACTGGTAACCCTCGATCCAGAATCAGAATACATGGAAATCATTGCCCCCGTGCAGGAGAAGAAGCGGCTTCTGGCTGCGGAAAACTTCACGTATCGATACGCGGTTTCCCCCGCAAAGAAGCTAACAGAAGAATTGGCCACCTTAATCGAACGCACGATTCCCGAGATTCCTATCCACCACACGGCCAACATCCTTTGCCTCAATCAGGCTGCCTTGAGCGGGTACGCTGCAGCCGTGCTTCTACCCTACTATGCTTCCCGGTTTAAAGGGATGAGCGAAGAGCGGATCGATCGCATCGTAAGCTCTTTCGCTTGGAAACACTGCCAGATCAACGAAGGGTTGGCTGAGATCTTTCGAAAGGAGTGCGCCTATGGCAAGAATTAGAAATCCTATCTTGCCCGGATTCCATCCCGATCCTTCGATCCTCCGAGTGGGAGAATGGTATTACCTAGCCAATTCAACATTTGAATGGTTTCCCGGAGTGGAAATTCATAAATCGAGGGATCTGGTGAATTGGGAACCCCTTCCCTCACCTCTTCAACGGACTTCTCAACTGGATATGGAGGGTAATCCCCCTTCGGGGGGAATTTGGGCGCCCTGCCTGAGCTACTCGGACGGCTTATTCTGGTTGATCTACACGGATGTAAAACATTGGACGCCCCGTCCCTTCAAAGACGCGAACAACTATTTAGTTACCTCCCCTACCCCAGAAGGTCCTTGGAGTGAACCCGTATTCCTCAACGCTACGGGATTCGATCCTTCCCTTTTCCATGATGACGACGGGAAAAAGTGGTTGGTTAATATGGAATGGGACTACCGAAGGGAGGGCAAGGAATACTTTTCCGGCATTCTCCTGCAGGAGTTCGATCCAGAACAAAGAAGGCTGATTGGCCCCATTCACAAGATCTTCAAAGGCTCGCCGATCGGAATGACAGAGGGGCCTCACCTCTATAAACGTAACGGATGGTACTACCTCGTAGTGGCAGAAGGAGGAACCCAGTACGAACACGCGGTAACCGTTGCTCGATCGCGGAATATCCTGGGGCCATACGAAGTTCACCCCGCGAATCCCCTTGTCACCTCCCGGGGAAAAAGGGATCTCTACCTTCAGAAGGCTGGACATGGTTCCTGGTGTGACACTCCGGATGGAAGAACCTACATCGCCTTCCTAGTAGGCCGTCCTCTTCCCGGTACGGATCGATGCATTTTAGGGCGAGAAACCGCGCTAGCGGAACTTATATGGAAGAACGATTGGCCCTGGCTTAAAGACGGAGGAAATCTGGCCCCAGAGAGCTTTGAGGCTTCTGCTTCTCTTCAGGAAAAACCTAGGGTGTGTGAATACTCGTTTTCCGATCCCTGGTTTCTCCTAGATTTTAAAACTTTACGGATCCCTTTTAAAGAACCAATGTTCACCATCTCTGAGCGATCGGGATTCCTCAGGATCCGGGGTGGCGAATCCCTCCAGTCCCGACACCAACAGGCTGTCATTGCTCGGCGACAGGAAGAGTTTTCCTTCCGGGCTGAAACAGCCGTAGAGTTCGAACCTACTTCTTTTCACCAGATGGCGGGCCTACTGTATCGGTACGATGAACTGAGTCAATTCTATCTTCGGATTTCCCACGATGAAAAAATTGGGAAATGTCTAGGCTTACTGGTGTTCGAGCGAGGACAGTTCCGTATGCCGTTGGGTGAACGAGAAATCCCCTTGCCCAGAGGACGGGTCCATCTAGCGGTAGAAACCCATTATAAGGATTGCCAGTTCTATTATTCGCTCGATGACTCGAATTGGAAGCCGGTTGGCCCAGTTCTTGACGCTAGCGTGCTCTCCGATGATGCCGCAACCCCACTCGGATTCACCGGAGCAATGGTCGGCATGAGCTGCCAGGATGCCATTAGTAGATCGGCCTACGCTGATTTCGCATACTTTCGCTACAGGAGGTTATCATGAAACCCTTTATCGGTAACAAAGAATATTTTCCTAAAATAAAGAAAATTCCCTATGAGGGACCGGAATCCAGGAATCCCCTCGCGTTCAAGTACTACGACGCCACAAA
>CAKZQO010000301.1 GCA_937140905.1 uncultured Spirochaeta sp. | reverse complement strand
TTTTCCAGCGCAGGTGCTGAGGTTACCTTGAACTCCGCTCCCATCTCGGATGCCACGATTCCTGCGAGGGTTGTTTTTCCCAGTCCCGGTGGACCGCTTAAAAAAATATGATCTATGGATTCTTTTCGTTCTCGGGCTGCCTGAATGAATACCGCTAGGTTGGACTTTATTTCCTCCTGGCCTTGGAACTCTTCGAGAGTCCTTGGCCTAAGAGAGGATTCCTTTTCATCCTCTTCCTGATCGAACACGCTATCCGTCAACCGTTTCATCCGTTCGTCCCGCTCATCAGCACAATCGCCCTTCGGAAAGCTTCCCTCTCGAGGGATTCCCCACTCAGGCCCTCTTCCCTACATTCCTTCAATGCTCTTCGTAAGGCTTCAGTTGCCCTCGTGGGTTCGAACCCCATTTCCACCAGGGCAATTTGCAACTCTTTTTCTTCCCTTGGGATAGCTTCTTCTTCCAAATTGATCTTTCCTTTCAGCGAAAGGAGTACCTTCTGGGCGGTCTTGATTCCTAGACCAGGAATCCGGGTTAGGGCTTTCACATCTTCTGATTCCAGGATTCTTAGGAAAGCTTGCACGGTAGTGCCCGAGAGGATCCGCAACGCTTGCCGGGGGCCAATACCGTCTACTTTCAACAGGTCCAAGAACAAACGTCTCTCTCCCTCTTCGAGGAATCCATAGAGTTTGAGAATATCTTCACGGTGATGAAGGTAGGTAAACAGTCGAATCTTGCTACCTAACTCGGGAAGGCTGCTTAAGGTATTGAAGGAAACCTCCAGTTCGTATTCGATTCCCTGGTTCTCGAGAAAGACCTTAGTAGCAGCTTTCCCTGTTAAGATCCCTTGAATACTGTTATACACCGATCATTCCCCCACGGGTATTGGCATGACAGATGGCAGCTGCCAACGCATCGGCTGCATGGTCCGGTTTGGGTACGGTATCCAACCCAAGAAGAATCCGCACTAGTTCCTGCACCTGGTGTTTTTCCGCCTTTCCATGTCCCACAATAGCCTGCTTGATAGCTTGGGGGGGATAGGAACCTGTAGTCAAGCCCGCTTGAGCTAACGCCAAGAGAGCTACCCCTCTTGCTTCTGCTACAGGGATCGCGCTAGTAGCATTCTTGGCAAAGTAGAGGGTTTCTACTCCGGCTTCCGTGGGATGGTAGGTCTGAATGAGGGATTGGATACGTTGATAGATAGTATCTAGCCGTTCTCCCAAATCCATCGAAGCAGGAGTGGAAATGACTCCATGACAGATATGTATATACCTTCCCCCACGCTCCTCGATGATTCCGTATCCCGTTTCTGCTAACCCTGGATCTAAACCAAGGATTCGATTCATTCTTCCATCGAGAAGCCGTCTGGAATATCTAAATTGGATGAGACGCTCTGTACATCATCGTGGTCATCCAACTGTTCGATCAGTTTGAGGGCTTTGGCAGTTTTCTCTTTGTCCAAGGTAATGTACGCTTCTGGAACTTTGGTGATTTCTGCGGAGGTTTCCTCGAATCCGGCTTTATGGAGGGCATTCAGCACTTTTTCGAAATCTTCTGGATCCGTCGTTACTTCGATGCTGTCATCCGTGGTTACCACGTCCTCTGCGCCCGCATCAATTGCCACTTCGAGAATCTGATCCTCCGTATACTTCGATTTGTCGAAATTGATGATTCCCTTTCGCTTGAATAGGTAGGACACACAACCTGTTTCACCAAGGCTACCCCCTCCACGATTCAAGATGTATCGAAGGTCCGCCGCTGTTCGATTCTTGTTGTCGGTAAGGACATCGATCAGGATGGCAACCCCTCCCGGACCATACGCCTCATACGTCATTTCCGTGTACTCTACTCCCCCTAGCTCTCCGGTACCCTTCTTGATAGCCCGATCGATATTGTCCTTTGGCATGTTGGCCGCTTTGGCCTTAAGGATGGCGGTTCGAAGTCTTGGATTGGATTCCGGATCTCCTCCCCCAAGTTTCGCAGCAATACTGATTTCTTTAATCAACTTGGTGAAGATCTGCCCACGTTTTGCATCCTGGGCGCTTTTTTTATGCTTGATACTGGCCCATTTACTATGACCTGACATGTACTCTCCTCTACTATCTTTCCGTTAAGAAAACCATACCATGAGAAAAATCTAGGTGTCAATCAGAGGGGCCAACCACAGCGGATCGGATTAGGATGCTGGTCGATTTCATCGAAAATATCGATCAATACTCGGTTCAACCACCATCTCCCTCTTTCAGTGAGGGTAAAACGGATTTTGTCTTTTTTTAAAAGATTGCTATTTTTTTGAACTGTGCCCGGTATTACTTCCTCGATGGATACACCGAACATACGTCTAAAGGAATCCCTCTGAATCCCAAAAACCGTTCTTAACCCCATGAGGAACACTTCTTTTAAAAAAACCTTAGGTGGAATTTCTTCCCAATTCTTTGGGATTTCCTCATTTTGTTGCTCCACATATTCCCCTAGAGCAGTAGTTTCAGTGATCCGTAAGATTCTGTTGCCTAAACCCGGCAAAGTTGAGACAGCCGATGGACCGATTCCAAGGTAAGGTCGTAGTTCCCAATACCGAAGATTATGCCTGCATTCCTCGCCGGGAAGGGCAAGATTTGAGATTTCATACTGATAGAATCTATACTCTCTCGCCCGGCGAAGCAAAGTTTTTCGTATCTTTTCCTCCTGAAAAGCTGAGACGGGTTTCATAATCCCCCTTCGTATCTGTTCTCCATACTTCGTATTCTCTTCCGGGGTTAGGTGATAGAGGGAAATATGATGAGGATGGTATCGAATCGCATTCTCCAGGTCTTCCAGTGCCCATCCTACCGTACTTCCTGGAATTCCGTATAGGAGATCAATACTCAATCTTCGGTCCCAATGCTCCCGAATCAAGGTTAATGCTTTCCGGTTGATCTCTGGCGAGCTACTCCGATGAACCATGGAAAAGAAATTGTTTTGAAAGGTTTGAACGCCTAGACTCAACCGATTAATGGGAACGGCTTTAATCACTTGCAAGAACTCTTTGGAAACAGATTCGGGATTGGCCTCAATGGTACTTTCAGTTGGGATATTGGGTAATCTGCTAAAGATCTGTTCTAGAAAGGACCGGAGAATGGGAGGGGGTACAACATTAGGGGTTCCCCCTCCTATGTAAAGAGTATCGATCGAAGGCGGGCTTAGGAGGGAAAGAAACGAATCCAATGAACGTACCTCTTTTTCCAATACCCTTACCATGAAAGATTCCGAGATTTCCGAAAGGGAAAAAAAATCACAATAATCACATTTAGACTTACAGAAAGGAATGTGAAAATAGAGGGAAATTGGAACCGGGCAGGGGCGTAGCGGAATGGTTTTTTGATCCATAATACGGTTTGGTACTAACGGAATTTAGTTTCTATCACTGGAAAGAGGCCAATACACAAAGAGTACTTTAGAACGGATCTGTTCCCAGCGGACTGCTCCCCAAACCCTGGAATCGAGGGCTACGGATCGATGATCGGATACGACAAAGTACTCATTCTCTCGTAAGTATATTTCTTCAGACTCCATCCTATACAGATCCTCGGGAAATGCTTCTGCTGAGAAACGTCCCTTTTCGATCGTGTAGGGACTAAACGCTAGGGAAAATTCGGAAACATAATCCGCAGTATTCTTTGGTTTCACCAGGATCTCCAAATTCCGGATACGTATCGTATCACCCGGCAATCCTACTACTCGTTTAATTACCCTAGAACGAACCCAATCGGTAGGTTTTTTAGTTTCCCAGGTGGTTTGTAAGGAGAAGAATCCTGCAATCCAGCGTATCGCACCTCCCAATACGGATTCCTCCTCTGCATACGGCGGAGTAAGCACAACCACGTCCCCTCTACGGAGTTGAGAAAACCCCGGAAGCCGTAGATGGGTAAAAGGAACTGGTGCGCCAATGGGTAAAGGGGATGCAAGAATTCTATCCCCTGGGTGGTATGCAGGCATCATGGCAATGGAATCGATCCGATACGTTTGTATAAAGAACGTGTGAATCGTTGTGTACCCTAGTAAAAGGAGTGCCAGATACTTGATACCCTTTCTTACCTTCGCGAGCAATGGATGACGTTCACGGTAGAATTTGTATTCGAACCTTTGCCTTTTCATGTCCTTAATGAATCGGCCCCAATCGATTCAGAGGCCAATACCGAATCATGGCTTGCCCCAACACTTTACGAACTTTTATTGGGCCAAAATATCGACCATCCCGCGAATTGTCCCGGTTATCTCCTAGAGGTAATAGGTACCCTTCGGGGATATAGTACCCTACCTCATGGGTTCTCCATCGCATCCCGTACCGTCGAACATGGGGGTTCATCCCGTATAAGGTTCTAGTCCGAATTTCATCAAAGGCAAAACCGTCCAGGTATTCAGCTTGTTGAACTTGTTGGATGGCTTCAACCCAAGCAGGATCCAGGGGTAAGCGCATGTCTTGATGGGCAATCCCAATCCCTGCCAGTTGTAACTTGCGATACAATTCGGGAGGTATGAGCCGTTTCACCGGATAGAAGATCCGGGAAAGTTTTTGGAACTCCTCTTCCGTGTACCAACGATCCTCTCCTGGAGGTAGAATCTCCAGATTGCCCTCTCTCATCCGGATTCGGTC